>JAYVBR010000547.1:0-2202 GCA_043750395.1 Bacteroidota bacterium
AACCATATTGACTAACAACGGACAAGGTGCATATTTCGGATTTTTGAAACCGTCGTACATTACATTTAATATTGCTAAACAAACATCAAGACCAATAAAATCTGCTAATTGCAATGGTCCCATGGGTTGACCCATTCCGAGTTTCATAACTGTATCAATTTCATAAACGCCTGCAACTTTGTTGTACAACGTTTCTATGGCTTCGTTTATCATTGGCATCAAAATTCTGTTGGCAACAAATCCCGGATAATCGTTGACCTCTACAGGAGTTTTCCCCAATTTTTCGGACAATTCCATAACGATTTTCGTGACTTCATCAGATGTGTTGTAGCCCCGAATAATCTCGACTAATTTCATAATTGGCACTGGATTCATAAAGTGCATTCCGATAACACGTTCAGGATGATCAACAACCGAGCCTATTTGAGTAATCGAAATCGATGAGGTATTTGTCGCTAAAATTGTATTATGTGAACAAACATCATTTAATTGTTTGAAAATTTTCAGTTTCAATTCGACATTTTCGGTTGCTGCTTCGACTACTAAATCAACGCCAACAACTCCGTCTTTTATATCTGTGTAAGTTATAATATTGGTAATTGTTTTTGCTTTATCGGCTTCGGTAATTGTTCCTTTGGCAATCATTCGATCAAGGTTTGCGGCGATTGTTGCCATTCCTTTGTCCAAAGATTTTTCTGAAACATCGATTAATTTTACTGTAAAACCTGATTGTGCGAAGGTGTGCGCAATTCCGTTGCCCATTGTTCCAGCACCTATTACGGCTATTGTTTTCATTTTTTATATTTGTTTAAAAGTTTCAAGTTTCAGGTTTCAAGTTGTTGTAATAACTTGAAACCTGAAACTTGAAACAAATTTTTAATTATTCTGAATTTCTATATTTTTTCTTATTTCTACTAATAATTGTGCTTCGGTTGGAAGATACAATTGATATTGACTTGCCAAAATTGCATTATCGTTTTCGGGTAATGTAAACTTTACTACTGCATCGTTTTTATCAGCACAAAGTAAAATTCCGATAGTTGGTTTTTCGAATTATAATTTTTCAATTCGGTCGTAATAATTAACATACATTTGAAGTTGACCAATATCTTGATGGGTTAATTTGTGCGTTTTTATTTCAAATAGCACAAAACATTGCATCAATCGATTGTAAAAAACCAAATCTACATAAAATTCATCGCCTTCGATATGAATTCTTTTTTGTCTTGCAACAAATGAAAATCCGTTGCCAAGTTCTAATAAAAAATCTTGAAGATTTGTAATTATTGCTTGTTCCAAATCTTTTTCATAATAGGCACTTTCTCTTTTCAAACCAAGAAATTCTAGAACCATTGGATCTTTTATTATTTCTTTTGGATTGGTCGGAATTGCTTCATTTCTTGCAACCGCCAAAACACTTTCTTTATCGTTACTCATCAACAATCTTTCATAAAGCGAAGTATTTATCTGGCGTTCCATTTGTCTAACCGACCAATTGTTTTTTGCGGTTTCGGCTAAATAATACTCTCTTTTATCTTCATTATCAATGCGAATTATTAATCTATAATGCGTCCAACTCAATTGCGAACGCAGTGAGTTCGCAATTGGAAAAGTTCTATAAAATTGACGCATCAATTCTAATTGTCTGTAAGAAAAGGCATTTCCAAATTCAGGTTGTAATTGTTCCGAAAGATATTTTATAAGATAATTACCATAATCGGCGCGGTCTTTTCCTTGTTGTTCTTCATTAAAAATGCGTTCGCCAATGTGCCAATACATAACAGTTCTGAAATAATCAACCGACCGAATTGCATTTGCAGAAGCGTTATTAATGAGAGATTTTAAGTCAAGAAGAAGATTTTTTGATAGCATATTTTATCTCTTCATCGATTCGATTATCTGATAGGCAACTCGCAATGCATTTGTGCCATCTTCCAACGTTACAACTGGCGAAGTATTTGTATTTATTGCATCAGCAAAACTTTCTAATTCGTCAAGAATGGCATTGTTTTGTTCTACATCTGGATTTGAGAAATAAATTTGCTTTTTGACACCTTCGGCATTTTGTAAAATCATATCAAAATCGCCAGGAATTTCTGGAGCATCTTTCATTTTTACGACTTCACATTTTTTCTCAAGAAAATCTACTGATATGTAAGCATCTTTTTGAAAGAAACGTGATTTACGCATATTTTTCAAAGA
>JAYVBR010000548.1:0-5124 GCA_043750395.1 Bacteroidota bacterium
TTAGGTTTATTTTGCTTGATTTGCTTGGAAGAAAACAAAACAGAACCTTCTTCGGCAATTAGGTTTTCGCAGGTTGCAAATAAAAATCTTGGAGCCGAAGCTTTTTCGTATGTCAATTTATTTTCGTCTAACAAACTATATAATTTTTCTTCGAAACATAATGTTTCACACTCGAACCAGTCATTTTCTTCAAGAATATTCAAGAATTGTTCTTTTAATTCTTCTAGATCTTCACAATAAATAAATTTACCACCATTTTTTTTAAATTCGGTCGTAAAATACTCATCTACTGATAGATTGCTATTTTCTAAATCATTATTATTGACTTTATTTTCGTCATTTTCAGCATCATCAGAAGTTCCGAAAAATTTTTTAAAAAAACTCATATTTGGTTTTATAGTAAATTTGTGGTTTAACAATTTACAAATATATTAAATCTTATTGATTTTATTCAAAACTGCTATTTTATTTATCAATAAACAATTCTTAACAACTTTTTATTTATGCTTAATCAATTTCTTAGCGATTATGACTAATTGCTCTTTATTTTCTTCGACAAATGTCAATCCAGCTTGAATAAGTTTTTGTATGTTTTTTTTGGTTGTATCATCCATTTCTGGCGATGCATTTTTTAGGTTTGGCATTAATCGATGATAATTTTGATGGTTTGTTTGCCCAAGTGTTTCATACATTTTTCGCAAATGATAATCGACCGTTTCAACATTCGACGAAAGTAAAATATCAATTAATGGCGAAATCCATTTTAGTTTTCCTGCATTATCAAAATCTTCGTATTTGTAGGGTTTTACGACTGTTCCTGTTCCTACCGAAACTATTATCATATCATTAATTGATGGATAATTTTTTTTAGATACGTTTTTTAAAATGTCTTGAAACGGAATTTTTCTAGCTTCGGCATAGGCGCAAAGCGCAGGATTGTTGGCATAAACACCACCATCTATTAATACAAATTCTTGATTGTAAAGCGAGTTTATTTTAGCTGGTTCGAAATAAGTTGGTGCTGCCGATGTTGCACGACAAACATCTTTTACATAAAAATTTTCTAGTTGCGTTTTTTTGGCATCGTGACTTGTAAAAAATTTGGCGTGTCTTGCAGATATATCATAAGATGTTATTAATGATGGTTTTATAAAATCTTTAAGTTCAAGATTTCCAAAAACTTCTTCGATTTGTTTTTCGAGATTGGTTTCGGATATTTTTTCGTTGAATAATCCAAATGGATTAATAATTTTTCGCCAAAACGAAACATCAAAAATAGAATCTCCTTTTTCGGCATACAAATCCAAAGCTTCTTGAATAGAGAATTTTGCTTTGCCATTTTCGTCTGGAAAAAGAATAATCGCAGCTAAAATTCCGCCTGTGCTAGTTCCTGCAATTAGATCGAAATAATCACCAATTTTAGCATCTTTATTGTCTAGTATTTGCAATTGTTCTTCGATAAATTTCAGAATCACGCATGAAATGATACCGCGAATTCCGCCACCGTCAAGAGAAAGGATTCTTATTTTTTTTCCTACCCCAATCCTCCCCGAAGGGGAAGCAGTTATGAAAGGCTCGATTTTGGTTGATTGATTGACTTTAATTTTCATCTAATAAATATATGAATTTTAAAAAAAAAAGACTGACACGACTGACACAAATTTACAAAAATTTTATTTTAATAAAGCAACCAAAAAATACAACTTACAACCTGTAACTTAAACAATAACATAGCCATTTTTATCTTGCTTTAATTTAGATAGTTTGCGCCAGTTATTGAAACCTTTTTTATCAAAATGAGGCATATCCTTAAAAGTTTTCCAGTTTCCGCCCCATTCGTAGCCGTGTTTGGCGAAAATTTTTACGCCTTCGTACCAGTCGGCGACTTGGTCATTGTCCCAATCTTTGGCGGTTTCCCAAGAAGCGATTTTGTTGTCTATAATTAGACAAATGTCTATTGCAAACCCGAAATTATGCACCGATTGCCCTGCTTTGGCTTTGGTTATAATCTTGCCAGGTTTGGTGCGCCCTTGTGCATAAAGTGCGTCCTGCTCGGCAAATGTGCGCAAACCTTGGGTTATTCTTACTTTGGCTCTACCTGTAAGTGCCAAGTCGCATTCTTGAACGATTTTGGTAACTTCTTGGCGAATAGTTGGGTGCAATTTGGCGATTTGGTTTTGGGTTGATTTGTCCATAATTTGTTGAGGTAGGTTAATACAAATTTATTTTATGTTTTGATTGGGTTACAAATTTTTTCAAATCGGATTCAGAATTAATTAGAGTTTGAATTTTTTCTTGATGTGTTGCAATTAATTCTAAAAAGTCTGGATTCAAATTTTGCAGAAAAATAATTTTTTTAAAATTAATAAAAACCGCATAAAATGTATGAATAAATCCGAAGGGAATGCTCCACCAACCAAATAATAAAGAGATTAAATTCGATTTTAAAAGATGTAGCCTTAAACATTTTTCACAACCAAGTTTAAAATATATTTCTTGATGTGATATAAAAATAACACCAACAACAAATCTATTTTTGATAACTGTAATCGGGCTTTTTTTATTTCAAATGGCACAAGTTTGCTCTGATATTAATTTATATAATTCAAAAACATCATCTATTTTATCTTCTTCAATCATTCTTTATCTAAATATTCTATTAAATTATACAAATTTTCTTTTTGGTCTAGTTTTGAATTTATATCATTAATAGCAATTATTATTTTTACGAATTGCAATATGTTTAGAAACAATTTGCATTGTTTAAATCAAATATATTATTATAGGTTAATGAAAATTTATTTGCTTTAATTTCACAGTTACTATTAATTGTATCAATACAATAACCTATTTCTTCATTATTTATATCTTTAGGTATTGTACAAATTCTTTCTCTTGAAACTAGGTGCCATTGATTATCTTCATAAATATAATTCAATGTGTATAATTTGTAACCATTGTCATTATCAACAGTTTTAAAATTTATATGTAAATGGCTTTCTAATTTGTTATAATAATTTGCATAAGAATCATCTAAAGAAATTTGTAATTCATAAACACCATATCCCTTGTTGTTAATAGTTATTTCACTCTTATAATTCCAAATATAATCATAAGTTCCGTCAATTTTTTTTACACCAATTTTAGAACCTAAATACACTTTTTTATCTTTATTTTTTACATATTTTTTTGCCTCGTTAAACCATTTATATTGTTTTAAACCTCCAAGATTTTTATTATTATCCAAAAAAACTTCTCTGGTTACTAAAAATAAAAAATTTCCCCTTTTATCTTGATAATAATTTTTATTTTCGGAACCAACATTTATTTTGTAATAAACACTATCCAATTCATAATTTACATATGAAGTTGTGGAATTTAATATTTGATTCTTATTAGTTGATAGACTTTTTTTATTGCAGGATGTTAAAGTAATAAAAAACAACAAAAATAATTTACTTACAGTTTTCATAATCGAAAATTTCTTTTTATAAATTCTTTAATATTTATTCCATTATTGGCATCCAAAACATCTTTTAAAAAATAATTAACCTTTTTGGTTTTTATAAAAACACTGTCGGTAGAGTTCATTAATCCTAAATTATAAATATTTGGTTCTTTACAATTTAAAAAAATATCAATAAAGTAATAATCTGGTTGAATGTCAGTATTTCTTACTATTACTCGTAGGCTTTTTTCATTTGTTTGAATATTATTCATTTCTAAGTAAACATTTTCAACTGCAGGATTTGTAGTTTTATAATCTTTATTCATTAACGGATAAAGTTTTAATAGCAGTTTTTTATTTTTATTTTTAATTATGAATATATCTGTATTTTCTAATTCTTCATTGATTTGAATAGTATCTAAATCGTTGTTACCAATAACATCAAAATAAACTATTTTATTTAGATGGTTTTTTGTTGAAACTTCTGTTTTACAATTAGTTAGTATAAATAAAGTTAAAAAAAATATACAATATTTTTTAATTTTTACATTCATCATAATTTAAAATTTGTTTAAGTAAATTAAAATATAATCTTCTTTCTTTCATCCCATAAATTGGGTCATAGTTTTTAGTTATTAATGCTTTAGGATAATTTATTGAAGCTGTGGTATTATCAACTACTTCTTCAGAAAAATAATTCTTAAATTTTGATGTATTTAAGTACCAACTAGCAGATTTAGCAGCAAATTCTATATTATTAGCGATAGTTTTTGTAAATTTTTCTAATTCAGCAATTGTTGGTTCATTTAAATTTTGAAACTTGTAAAATGTTTTATAATTATATTTTTTAGTAATCATAATTAATCCTCTACCTCTATAAAAATCTTCACCTGATTTGCTTGCGCTAGTATCTGATTCATACATTGTACCTAACCTTTCGGTTTCATGATATATATGAGAAAAAACATGGATTTTATTTATACAATCTTTAGCATTAATTTTTGCAAATATATAATTTATCCATTTTGAAAGATTTTCATAGTTTTTTTCAGTTTCTAGAACATTTTCATCACGATCAAGGTAAAATAATCTATCTTCAATTAATATTTTGTTTTTATCTATTGAATCGTACTGTGAAAGTTCTTTTTTGATTATTTCCCCATTAATATCTTTAATGGGTTGGCCCAAAACAAAATTTTTAACCTTAGTTTTATCTCTTAAAGTCTGAAAATCTCCTGTTCCTTCTTTTTTCCTCAACTGTGTCACAATATACTTTAAATCATCAGCAGACCAAGTTGTTTTTTTGCAAAGACATTTTTCAACATTGTTGTCATCTTCTTTCTTTTTAGAATCTTTTAATCCAAAAGTTCCAGTTTCTGCTTCTTCATTATTGCAAGAAACCTTTAAAAAATATTTTTCGTCGTCTTTTATTTTTGACTTTGTCACCTTAAAATTTATAGTTTGGGAGTATTTTTCGAGTGCAAATAAATGTGTCTCTACATCGTCTGATAATAAAAATTTGCTGTACTCATATAATACTATTGTCGCTTTACTTGGTATTAAATTTCTTGAGGTTATTATGCTGCCCCCCAATATTCAGACAATGATTTAAGATAGGAATAAATAACCTAAATTAGCAAAATTATGTCAAGAACAAGAAGAGTTTTCTCGAAGGA
>JAYVBR010000549.1:0-2198 GCA_043750395.1 Bacteroidota bacterium
CCCTAAAATAGAACATAATAACAATCCGTGATGAAAAGTTGTACGAATTTTCTTGGTGTCTTTTTCAGCATTTGCCTCGGCGATAAGTGGTGTTATAGCTGTCGAAAAACCAATACCAAGCGACATTCCAATAAATATAAAACTATTGCCCAACGAAACAGCAGCCAACTCAACTGATCCTAGTTTACCGACCATCAAGTTATCGACTATACCAATTAATGTATGCCCAAGCATTCCAAGAATTACTGGATAAGCAAGTTTGAGATTGTAAGAAAACTCGTTGGTATATTTTGAAAGATTCACTTTGTTTAATTTTTTGCAAATGTAGTTTCTTTTTTTGAATTAAAATTTTTGCCCAATTACATAATTTTGTTGATTTTTAATTTAATTTACTAAATATTTGATCTATTTACATCAATAATAGGATTAAAAAACTATTTTTTTTGCCTTAAAGGTTTTTGGATTCTCGAATGCACAGCTTGTTTTAGAGATGATTTTTCAACGCTCACAGCACCTACAACTTGTATAGGTTTAGGATTTTTGCAACTATACAACGATCAGTTTTTGAAAACAACTTTCGAGACCAATGCAAGTCAAGTAAATCAGGGCATATTGGATATTAAATTTATACCCACTCAAATAGTGGTAGAACCTTTTTTTTTAAATGCTCTCACTTTTTTAGAGCATTTTTTTTGTTTATGATATTCGATTCTAGATGGAAAGTTCAATGATTCTTTAAAAGTTTAATACTAAAACTCTAAAATTTCCGTTTTAAATTCAATCAATTATATCAAAAAAAATTATGAAATCAATCAATCAATTAGCAATAATTGCAGTTCTGCTGTTATTGTCATTAACTTCAAATGCACAAAAAAGCAACTACAAACAAGGTTTTCGACTAGGTTTTGGACTCAATACTGGTTATGTTCTCAATAAACCTTTCGGTTTTGGACTTGGCGCCGATGCCAGATTGCAATTCGATTTATCCAAACGCTATTCATTGGCATTAACAACTGGTTTTACAAACTTTTTCGTAACAGGACAAAATAATGATTTAGGTTTTATTCCAATAAAATTAGGTTTTAAAGCTTTTATTTGGAACGACCAATTTTATGTTCTTGGCGAAGGCGGTGCAGCTTTTGCAGTTACCAATAATTACTCCAAAAATTCGGTAATTATTGCTCCAGGAATTGGTTTTGCTACTAAATTTATTGATTTAAGTATTCGTTATGAACATTATCCAGCTTTTCCAGTCGTTAATCAAGACCAAACTATTGGCGAAGGAAACGGGCAATTGACTTTGAGATTGGCTTATGGGTTTAGACTTTAGAATGTAGATTGCAGACTTTAGACTTTAGATTTTAGATTAATTTGTCTATTTTTGAAAAATAATATTTTCTTAAAATAATATGACAAATTTTCAACTTCAAATTTTTGCAACAATAAATGGACTTGGTGCTGCTTCGGGGATAATTTATTTGAATGACAATATATATTTAATAGGCGACAATTCTGGATTTTTATACAAATATGGAATTTCTAGCAAAAATTTATTAAAATTTCCGATTCTTGAAAATGCCAAAGAAAATATCATAAAAAAAGAAAAACCCGATTTTGAAGCTATAACTTTGCGTAATAATAAATTTTATATTTTTGGTTCGGGTTCTACTAAAAAACGAGAAATTAGAGTGAAATTCGATTTAGTAAATAACGAAGCATCAACTAAAGATGTTTCTGATTTGTATGAAAAGCTAAAAAATAAAGCCAATTTCACTGATGATGATTTGAATATTGAAGGTTCGTTTTATTGGAATGAAAATTTGTATTTGTTAAATCGTGGAAATGGAGAATTTTATAAAAACGGAATTTTTATTTACAACAAAGAATTTGATAATGTAATTTACAAACCAATTAAATTGCCAATAATTAACAATGTCGAAACCAGTTTTACTGATGCAATTGTGCAAGAAAATAAAATTTATTTTTTGGCTTGTGCCGAAAATACATCAAACACTTATGATGATGGTGAAATTTATGGCAGCATAATCGGAATAATTAATATTGAAACTTTTGAATTAGAACAAACTTTGCAAATCACGAACAATCAAAAATTTGAAGGCATAACTTTGTATTCGCAATCAGAAAACGAAATTAGTTTCTTGCTTTGCGAAGATAATGATACCGAAGAATTGGTATCG
>JAYVBR010000550.1:0-2198 GCA_043750395.1 Bacteroidota bacterium
ACAACTTTTTGTAAAATTTTATTAAAGGTAATTGAAGATAAATAGCTTTTTATTTTTCGGCTTGTTTCAAAATCTAAGAAACACCAAACTAATGCAATAAAAATTATATTTGGTATAATGTGCATTCCAACCGGAATGTTAGTGAAAATGATATATCCATTGTCGAAATCAAACCATAAATTGAGGTAATCTATATATAATAATGGTGTCCAATTAATAAGAACCGTGAACAATATACTAATGCAACTAACCAATAATATCGCAACAAGAATATCTGATACTAGGTTTAGTTTTTTTAAAATGAGATTTTTGGGGTTTTCCATTTAGATTTTGTTTTAACATAAATAATAATTAACTTTTTATTTATGTTACAAAATTAGTCATGTCAAAAAGAATAATTTTACGGTTTTCCCGCACATTTTGTTAAAGTTTAATTTTTAAAAAAAAAATCTAAATTAATCCTCTTTTTTTAGCTTCTTTAACCATTTCTTCGTCGTTACTTTTAGGAATGTTTAAATAATGTCGGATTTGAGTTTTTCTTTTTTCAACAGAACTTAATGAAATATTTAATATTTCTGGAAGATTTTTATTTTTTTTGCCTTCACCAATCAACGAAATTATCTGACGGTTTATTTTACCTAAATATTTTTCGGGCGTTAACATTTCTTTTAAAACGCTTTTTACAGTTGAGCTATAATAAGTGTCGCCTTCTAAAATCATTTCGAAAGCTACAAGCAATTCTTCGGCACTAAAATCGCTTTTAACTAGCAATCCGTTTGGATCTAAATTTTGAATAATTTGGTACAACAATAAAACTTCTGTGTGCGATGTTAGTATAGCAACTTTAGTATTTGGCGAAAGGTTTTTTAAAAGTAAACCTAAATCTTCGCCACTGTTAATGTTTTTTTCAGCATAAATTGGCAAACTATAATCTAAAAAAGCCAAATCGAAATAATTTTTTTTTAATGGATGCGAAATAATATCGTAGGCATTTTCGCAATTATGTGCAGTTGTTGTCTCGATTTCGAAACCTAAATAATTGTATGACAAAATCAGTTTGTATCCATCTAACATTGATGGATGATCGTCGACCATTAATATTTTTACAACTCTTTTTTTGTCCATAAGTGTCACAAATATACATTTATATTGGCAAAACCAACATAATATTTGTGCCTATGTCTTTATTCGATACAATTTTTAGTTCGCCATTTATAAAATCTGACCTCGATTTCATATTTTTTAATCCAATTCCATCTTTAGATTTGGAAACATCAAAACCTTTGCCATCGTCGGCAATTTCTATTTCGATTTGATTGTCGATTTTCGAAATTTTGGCGTTAATGTTTTTCGCTTCGGCATATTTAAAAATATTTTGTAAACTTTCTTGAAAAATTCTGTACAAGTGCATTTTGGTTGTGCTTGCAACATTTTCCCAGTTGATTTTTTCGTCTATATATAATGTATAATCTAAATTAGAAACAAACACTTGGTTTTTGAACAATTCTTCAATAATTATGTTGAAACTGTCTTGTGATAAAAAAATATCTTTGGCTAAATCACGAGAAATGGCTTGAATTTCGTTTTCAATTCCTTTAATTTTTTCAACGTGAACCAAACAATTCTTTATGGTTTCATCATCATTTTTTCTGCTTAAAACAAATAAATTCATTCTGACCGAAGCCAATTTGCCTATAATTCCGTCGTGCAATTCTTGCGAGATTCTTTTTTTCTCGACATTTCGACCTTCGTCGATTTTCGATTGTTGGTCAAGCATTAATTGATAAATGGCTTCGTTGGCTATTTGTTGTTCTTTTTCGATTTCTAAAACCTTGTTTCTAGAATGTTGCATTTTGGTAAAATAGAGCAAACCGCCAATTATTAAAACTAGCAAACTCGCGCCCAAAATCAACCAACGTTGCGACGAAATTTTATCTTTTTCGTCTTCTATTGTGTTTTTTTCGTTGAGAATTTCGTCGGTTTCGAACTCGATTCTGGCAAATTTATTTCGGGTTGCTCGTTCGTTGTTTTGCAAACTATCGGTTAATTTTATAAACCGATTGTTATAAGTTTCGTTGTTTTTGGGGTCAATTTTCGCAAGAAGTTCCAAGGTTTTTAGTTCGTCTTCGAAAATATTGTTTTTGTGCGCCAAGACTTTTGCTTCAATGCTAAAAGTTAATGCTTTTAAAGTATCTTTT
>JAYVBR010000551.1:0-2194 GCA_043750395.1 Bacteroidota bacterium
AAGGTTGCAGCTGACCGACTAACAGCTTTAAATAAAAATATGGCTTTGTTGCAAACCAGCAAAGAAAAAAAGAAATATTTGAAGATTGTTGAAAATTATCTCGAAAATGAATTTACAGCTCAACTAAAGAAATTATCAAGAAAACAAGGACAAATTTTAGTAAAATTGATTCATAGACAAACTGGTTCAACAACATTTGACCTTATAAAAGATTACAAAAGTGGCTGGAAAGCTTTTTGGTCTAATAATACTGCAAGGTTATTCGATATAAATCTTAAAACTAAATTTGAACCATCAACAGAAAACGAAGATTATTTGATCGAAACAATTTTATTTCGTGCATTTAATTCAGGAAAATTACCGGTTCAACAATCTGCCAATCCAGTTGATTATGATGAATTGTCAGAGATTTGGCAAAAGAAGGCAGTTAAATCTTAATAAATTTTATATTGTTTTTTTTAATTGTTTAAATATTTTTTTTGGTTGTGTTCTTGAAGGTTGTGTGTTTTCATAAATTAAACGGTGATTTATCATTGCTTGGCCAATTCGCACTCAGGCTCGGTTACAACAATAGGAGAAATCACATAAATCGAGCAATTAATTAGATTTCTCCTCTCGTCGAAATGACAAAATGATATCGAAATTAAGAAAATCCACAAATTTTTAAAAAATATAACCAAATTATTCTAATTCTTCTATTATAAAACTGTTTAAAAAAGAAACTGATTTTTCAATATCATAATGTAAAATTCGATCTTCTTTAATTAATGGAACTTCTTGACGGTATGACTTCAAAAACATTTCAATAAAATCACTTGATTTTAAAGGTCGACGGTATTCAATTGCTTGTGAAGCATTCATTAATTCAATAGCTAGAATAGTTTCTAAATTGTTTAGTACTTTCAAACATTTCGTTGCTGAATTTGCACCCATACTCACATGATCTTCATGACCATTACTAGAAACAATGCTATCGATACTCGCTGGTGTAGACAATTGTTTGTTTTGACTTGCAATACTTGCAGCAGTGTATTGTGGAATCATTAAACCAGAATTTAAACCTGGATTGTCAATTAAAAAAGCAGATAAACCACGCAAACCCGAAATTAATTGATAGGTTCGACGTTCAGAAATGCTACCTAATTCTGACAATGCTATTGCCATAAAATCAAGAGCTAAAGCCAATGGTTGCCCATGAAAATTGCCTCCAGAAATTATTTGATCACTTTCTATAAAAATATTTGGATTGTCAGTTACTGAATTAATTTCGGTCTTGAATACTTTCTTAAAATAATCAATTGCATCTTTACTTGCGCCGTGAACTTGAGGAATACATCTAAAAGAATAAGGGTCTTGAACGTGAATTTTAGGTTGATTAATAATTTCACTACCATCTAAAAATTCATTTATGCGATTTGCAGTTACAATTTGTCCTTTATGAGGACGAATAAAATGTATTAATTCATTAAAAGGTTCTTGTCTTCCATCGAATCCTTCTAATGAAATTACGCTAATTAAATCGGCTAAATAACTCAATTTTAAAGATTTAATTAAAATATAAATTCCATAAGCACCCATAAATTGGGTACCATTTAACAACGCCAAACCTTCTTTTGATTGAAGAACTATTGGTTGCCAATTAAAATGATTTAAAACATCTGAAGAATTACATTTTTTATTTTCAAACCAAACTTCTCCTAATCCTAAAAGTGGTAATGCTAAATGTGCCAACGGTGCTAAATCGCCACTTGCACCCAAAGAACCTTGTGTATAAATGATTGGCAAAATATCATTATTGTAAAAATCAATTAATCTCAATACTGTTTTTAGCTGAACACCTGAATGTCCGTAACTTAAAGATTGTATCTTCAATAATAACATTAGCTTAACAATTTCATTTGGAACCTCATCGCCAGTACCGCAAGCGTGCGATTTTACTAAATTTTCTTGAAGTTTAGTTAAGTTTTCTTCACCTATTTTAATGTTGCAAAGCGATCCAAATCCTGTATTTATTCCGTAAATAGGATTATCAGTTTTTGACATTTTATTGTCTAAATATTCCCTACATTTTTGAATATTTATTGTTGATTCTTCTGATAATGCAAGTTTTTTGTCTTGAGTAATTATTTCTTGTAAAGTTTCAATATTTAAAATTGCAGATGATATATAATGTGTATTGTCCATTTTTGTTATT
>JAYVBR010000552.1:0-2193 GCA_043750395.1 Bacteroidota bacterium
AGGGCTATTAAAAAACCTACAAAACAAATTTTAGAGATTTCTTTTAAAGGTAATTTTAATGATTTTTTAGTTGCAATTATATAAATTAATAAAAATAATCCAGCAAAAAGCATTCTGTACCAAACCAACGAAGCTTCTTTTATAGAAATTAAAGCTCCTAAAACGGCAGTAAATCCCCAAATAAAAACAATTAAATGAAGTTGAAAATGGCTTTTGAGTTTATCGTCTAGCATTTCGTAAAGTAAAAATTGCAATTATTCCAAAAACTGTATTAGGAACCCAAACAGCAATTATTGCTGGAACAGTAGATTTTTCAGCTAAAACACCAAATATTTTTTCGAAAAACACGAAAGAAAATGCTAATAATATTCCGATTGTAAGATTCATTCCCATTCCGCCACGTCTTTTCATTGACGAAACCGCAACAGCAATAATTGTTAATATAAATGCTGAAACTGGAATAGAATATTTTTTATATAATACTACCAAATAAACATTCATATTGGCGTTGCCTCTTGCTCTTTCTTTTGCAATAAATTTATTCAAATCCCATAAAGGCAAAGTTTCTGCAATAAAAATTACTGGTGTTAAATCTTCGAGGTCAAATTTAAAAATTGTATCTTTTTTGTCTGCTTTTTCTAGAATATCGTTTAAAACTCCAACTTTACGTTTGTTATAATCAAACATGGAATAGTTTTTTTCTTTTGGATTCCATTTAATTCGAGAAGCGGTAATTTTGAAATTCAAGGTTTTGTCTTTATTAAATTTTTCTAAAGAAAAATTGAAAGCCATTTTAGAAATATTATTGAAATTCGAGACATAAATAAATTCGTCTTCAGATATTTGTCTGAAAACATCGGTGTCTTTTCCTCTCATTTCACTTTGTCCGTTTCCTATTAAATAAGTGTATCTAAAATTGTTATAGACGCCACTTGCTTTTGGAGCCAAATAAAAACCCATCAATAATGCAAATATGGAAACAATTGTTGCTCCTATAATATAAGGTCTCAAAAATCGATTAAATGAAATTCCAGAACTTAAAATAGCAATAATTTCGGTTTTGTTCGCCAATTGAGAGGTAAACCATATTATGGAAAGAAATAGAAATATTGGAAACAAGAAATTAGCAAAATGTATTGTAAAATTCAAATAATAATAGGCAATTTCGCCAATTGGAACTTTGTTTTCTATCATTTTATTTACTTTTTCGGATATGTCTATTATAATTCCAATTGGAATAAATAAAAGTAACATTACCGTAAAAGTGGCTAAATATCTTTTAAGAATATATTTATCTAAAATTGTTAACATATACTAATTTTAAGTTTTAATTTTCAAGTTTCAAGTTTCAAGTTTTTAAATAAACTTGAAACTTGAAACAAAATTATAATCTTTGGCTCATATTTTTTACCATCATTTCTTTCCAAGTTGCAAAATCACCTGCAATTATTCGTTTTCTTGCTTCACGAACCAACCACATATAAAATCCAAGATTGTGAATTGTAGCAATTTGTTTGCCTAAATATTCATTAGCAGCAAATAAATGACGTAAATAGGCTTTAGAATATTCTCTGTCTACAAATGTTAGTCCCATTTCGTCAACTTGAGAAAAGTCTGCTTCCCATTTTTTATTTTTAATGTTTATGGTTCCATTTGCAGTGAAAAGCATACCATTTCTTGCATTTCTGGTTGGCATTACACAATCGAACATATCTACACCAAGAGCAATATTTTCTAATAAATTTATTGGAGTTCCAACGCCCATTAAATACCTTGGTTTTTCTTCAGGAAGAATATCGCAAACAATTTCGGTCATTGCATACATTTCTTCGGCTGGTTCTCCGACCGAAAGTCCACCAATTGCATTGGCTTTTTGACCAGAATTGGCTATATATTCTGCCGATTGCATACGCAAATCTTTATAAGTGCTTCCTTGCACAATTGGCATAAATGTTTGCTCGAAACCATATTTAAAAGGTAATTTTTCTAAATGATTTATGCAACGGTCTAGCCAACGATGGGTCATGTGCATTGATCGCTGTGCATATTTATAATCGCACGGATAAGGAGTACATTCATCAAATGCCATTATAATATCAGCACCAATTGTTCGTTGGGTTTCCATAACGTTTTCTGGAGAAAAAAAATGAACTGAACCATCAATATGAGATTTGAATTTGACACCTTCTTCTT
>JAYVBR010000553.1:0-2192 GCA_043750395.1 Bacteroidota bacterium
CGCCTAAACCGGAAAGAGCCCCGGTTAATGAAGTAACAAAGAAATCATAGTATTTAAAAACTCCCAAAATTCCCAGGTTAATTATAATACTCAGGAACAGCCACCATTTTTTCTGTGCCATGCTGCTGGCCCGGTATATTTTTAAGGCGCTGTAATAATCTAATAAAGTAGAAAAAACTAATAAAAATAGAAAACGCCAATCCCAACAAGCATAAAAAAAATAACTTGAAACAAGTAGTAAAATATTTTGGAATTTAAGATTTTTATTAAAAACAAACCAATACAACAAAAAAACGATTGGAAGAAATAGAGCAAAGTTTAAAGAATTAAAAAGCATGCAAAAAGTTAATTTAGATTCGTTTATTAGTTTTTTTAATTTTTGCAAATATAAATTAAAAATATCAAAAAATAGACATTAATTTCATTGGACTTTTTACTAATAAATATTTAAATAAATTTTTTTTTGACGAGAATTACAATACAATTAATTTGAAAAACATGTAACTTTACATTTTTGAAATAAAATAAATGAATTTCCAAGTAGTATCAGATTATCAGCCGAAAGGCGACCAACCACAAGCCATAAAAAAATTGGTTCAAGGTATTATTGATGAAGAAAAATATCAAAATTTATTGGGTGTAACTGGTTCAGGTAAAACTTTTACCGTTGCCAATGTTATCGAAACGGTGCAACGACCAACTCTGGTTTTGGCACACAACAAAACACTTGCAGCACAATTATATTCAGAATTCAAGCAATTTTTTCCACAAAATGCTGTAGAATATTTCGTTTCATACTACGATTATTATCAACCAGAGGCTTTTATGCCAGTTTCTGGTGTTTTTATTGAGAAAGATTTATCTATCAATGAAGAGTTAGAAAAAATGCGAATGTCGACTGTGGCTTCGCTCCTTTCTGGTCGGCGCGATATTATTGTGATTTCATCGGTTTCTTGTCTTTATGGTATTGGTAATCCAACCGAATTTCAACGAAATATAATTCCTGTTGAAGTGGGTCAGATTATTTCTCGCACCAAATTATTGCATCAATTGGTGCAAAGTTTGTATTCGCGAACCGAAATGGACTTCACTCCAGGAAATTTCAGAATAAAAGGCGATACGGTTGATATTTACCCATCTTATGCTGATGATGCTTATCGAATTCATTTTTTTGGAGACGAAATCGAAGAAATTGAATCATTTGATGTAAAAACATCTCAAATTATTGAAAAATTCGAAAAATTGACGATTTATCCTGCCAATATGTTTGTGACTTCGCCTGATGTGTTGCAAGATGCCATTTGGCAAATTCAACAAGATTTAGTCAAACAATGCGATTATTTTAAAGAAATTGGCAAACATCTTGAAGCAAAACGACTAGAAGAACGAACTAATTTCGATTTAGAAATGATTCGGGAATTGGGTTATTGTTCTGGAATCGAAAATTATTCTCGTTATCTTGACGGTCGAAATCCTGGTGCAAGACCATTTTGTTTGCTTGATTATTTCCCGAAAGATTATTTAATGGTAGTCGATGAAAGTCACGTTACATTATCGCAAGTTCACGCTATGTACGGTGGCGATCGTTCTCGAAAAGAAAATTTGGTTGAATATGGTTTCCGTTTACCAGCCGCAATGGACAATCGTCCGTTGAAATTTGATGAGTTTGAATCGATGCAAAACCAAGTCATTTATGTATCGGCAACACCAGCCGATTATGAATTGCAAAAAACAGAAGGAGTTGTAGTAGAGCAAGTTATTCGACCAACAGGGTTATTAGATCCAATTATTGAAATTCGTCCGAGTTTAAACCAAATTGATGATTTAATTGAAGAAATTCAGGTTCGTGCAGAAATTGATGAACGTGTTTTGGTAACCACTTTAACCAAAAGAATGGCAGAAGAATTGGCTAAATATTTAACAAAACTTGATATTCGTTGCCGTTATATTCATTCAGAAGTTGATACTTTAGAAAGAATAGAAATTATGCAAGATTTGCGAAAAGGAATTTTTGATGTATTAATAGGTGTCAATTTATTACGTGAAGGTCTAGATTTACCCGAAGTTTCATTGGTTGCCATTTTAGATGCTGATAAAGAAGGCTTCTTACGTAACGAAAGAAGCTTAACACAAACTGCAGGTAGGGCTGCAAGAAATATTGATGGCTTAGTTATTTTTTATGCCGATAAAAT
>JAYVBR010000554.1:0-2191 GCA_043750395.1 Bacteroidota bacterium
CTATTCGCCGATGGTTGATTTGGCCGGAAATTTAGATGCTGCTATTAAAATATCTGTCGCTTCTTCTTGCTCTGATTGCGTTTTTGCATCTTCAAATAATGGCATTTGGAAATCTGT
The DNA here is from genome assembly GCA_043750395.1 of Bacteroidota bacterium. Lineage (GTDB taxonomy): Bacteria > Bacteroidota > Bacteroidia > Flavobacteriales > Flavobacteriaceae > Flavobacterium. The sequence goes on from JAYVBR010000554.1 coordinate 118, forward strand.
AGATATGGGAGTAACTTTTAATGCGCTTTTAAATCCAGCTCCTGCTGGCGTTAGTCTGAGTTATACAATGCCAAACGATTTAGATGAGACAAAATATGTTGGTGGCGATCAAGATATGTATAGAAGTGTCAATAGTGCTGCCTCATTTAACAAATGTACTTACTGGAATTTATCTGATACAAATGGTATAGGAAATTTACAAGAACGTTTTAATACTGCCACCAATTATGTACACGCAGATCTTAGATTTTTAGATTGCGTTAATGGTGTTTTTTATGCAGGAACTGACGGCTATTTATGCAAATCAAATGATAATGGAGCAACTTGGCAAAAATTAAGTTTGAATGTTGGTATTCGAGAAAATTATTGTGTTGGAGTTTCGCAATCTAACAATGCTGTTGCAATTTGCGGATCGCAAGACAATGGAATAAGTATAAAAAGTGCAGCAGGATGGGACGAAGCTTATGGTGCAGATGGTATGGAAGGAATAATCATGCCATTGAACCCTAAATTAATGATTGGTAGTACTCAACGAGGTGAAAGAAAAAGGTTTTTTGATGGTACAGGAAATTCATGCGAAAGTATTACACCTCCGGGGCAAGTTGGTGCTTGGGTAGCTCCGATGGTGTTTGACCCAAATAATCAATCGACTGTTTATTCGTTCGGAAAAAAGGTTCATAAAAGTATAAATTTTGGAAATACTTGGTCAGATTTAGGATCTCCCGCAACTTTTTTAAATGAAGTTATTCAAGAAGCAGCCATTGCTGAAAATGATAGCAATAAAATTGTTGCAGTTAGATACAATAATATAGAATTATCTAATGATGGTGGTGTAACTTTTACAAATATTAAAAATAATCTGCCGTCGAATTTGTATGTTTCAGATGTGACGTTCGATCCTAATAATGATGATACAATCTTTGTAACCTATTCAGACGTCTCATCAAGTTATGGTCTTAATAAAGTATTTGTCTCTACAAATTCTGGCGCATCTTGGGCTAATATAACTTATAATTTAGGTTTTATGCCAGTTCACAACGTTTTGGTTGTTAACGACATTATATATATTGGCGCAGAAATGGGTGTTTATTACAAAACATTAACAGGAACTTCTTGGACATTGTACATACAAATTTGCCAAACGTTGCCACCCGAGATTTAGAGGTAAATTATGGTGCAAATACAATAAAATCTGCAACTTATGGCCGAGGGCTTTGGGAAACAAAATTAGTTGGACGAGAAAATTTTCCAGCAATACTGACTACCGAAATCACAACTCCACCAACACTTTGGTTGCCTATGACTTCTATTTTACAATTTGTAACTTCCAAAATTGAATATTCAGGAACTTTAACCAATGTATTTGTAAGTTGGTCCACAGGAACAGCAAACTTTAATGCTGTAAATGTAATTCCGATGACTTTAATTTCGGGAAATACTTGGAAATCTGCAACGGCTTTACCAGATTTTCCTATAGGGACGAAAGTGTTTTTTAAAGTTACTGCTACTGGTTCTTCATCTGATACATCTGAAACTTATAAATTTATGTATGATGTAAAACCGTTTGAATATTGTGCTGCTACGGCTAATGCAGATGGGTCGACTTATTTCAAAAGATTTAGATGCGCAAACCTTGACAATAACAATACTGGCGATAATCAATACACCTATTATAATACTAATGCTATTGAATTAAATAAGGGCTCTAACTACAATGCTATTGCAAATCTTGGATATATATTTTCAGGTGGAACAGATTTTTACGCCTGGATAGATTATAATGGAGATTCAGATTTTAGTGACAATGAAAGGGTAGCCAATTTACCAAACATTACGTCATTTGCTTCGCCACAAGAAATTTCTGCAAATTTTATTGTTCCAAATGATGCTGTTGTGGGTTTTACTAGAATGAGAATTAGAGCTGCTTATTATGGTAGTTTAGGAAACTCTTGTGGTGCAAATTTAGGAGAAGTAGAAGACTATTTAGTAGAAATAAAACCTTCGCTCTTGTCAAATGCAGATTTTGTTAACAACAAGAATATTAATTTGTATCCAAATCCAGTTTCAAACGAAT
>JAYVBR010000555.1:0-2187 GCA_043750395.1 Bacteroidota bacterium
AGCCCAAATAACTTGCTCGTTTACAGGCGATTCTGCAATTGTGAAAATTGTACAATGTTTCTCGGCACCAGAATTATCTTTAGATAATCCGCCCGAGTTTTCTTGATTTTGTTTAATAGCATCATTAGTAGTCAAATCTGGAGAAATTTTCGTCCAAGACAAACCCATATCTTCTGATTTATGGACAAATTGGCTTCCCATATAAAAACGGTCGGTTTGCTTTTTACTAACTTCCATTGGTGCATTCCAATTAAAACGCAATTTAGCTTCTCCTTTTACTGGAAGTGGCTGAATTGTAACAAGTTCTTCGGTATCAGTATTAAATCTCCAAACATTATCAGCACCTTGCATTTCGCTGTAAATTATATTTTTAGTCGGATGTTTTATAACCCGAAAACCATCGCCATAACCAATTCTTTTCCAATCGCTGTTTTCTATTCCACCTGGCGATTTTGTTGGTCCATACCAAGAACCGTTGTCTTGCAATCCGCCATAAACGTTATATGGTGTTTTATCATCAATACTTACATAATAAAATTGCGAAGTTGGAATATTGCTAACCATTTCCATAGTACTTCCGCCGTCCCAAGAGCGATAAACTCCACCATCTGTAGCGCAATACATTCTATTTGTATCAAATGCAATATCGTGAATATCAGAATGCATTTGACCTAATCTTTTGAATGTTTTTCCGCCATCACGACTTATAGAACCGCTTAAACCAGCTTTAACAACAATATCTGGATTTTTAGGATCGACAGTGATTCGTGAAAAATAAAATGGACGAACCACTAAACCAAAATCGCTATTTAAATGTTTCCAGTTTGCACCTGCATCATCGGATCTATACAATCCATTTTTTTCTGCTTTTTCAGTTTCAAGAACTGCATATAAAATTTTTGAATCAGATGGCGCAATTGTTAATGCAATTCTACCTAATTTACCAGCAGGAAAGCCATTGTGGATTTTGTTCCAAGTTTTTCCAGCATCAATAGATTTGTATAATGCTGATTGTGTTCCACCAGAACTAAATGACCAACCAGTTCGTCGAAATTCCCAAAAACTGGCATACATTGTATTTGGATTATTATCATCTAGAATCAAGTCAGAACAACCCGTTTTATTGTCTACAAAAAAAGTTTTTGTCCAAGTTATTCCGCCATCAATTGTTTTATAAATGCCCCGTTCGTCGCTATCGCCCCAAAGTGCACCAAGAACACCAACCCAGACAATATCGCTGTTTTTTGGATTAACGACAATCGAAGAAATTCTATCGGATTTTGGCAAACCCATATTTTTCCAGTTTTGTCCGCCATCAGTCGACTTATAAATTCCGTCGCCAACAGAAACGCTATTTCTTGTCCAAGTTTCACCTGTGCCAACCCAAATGTTATTATCTGGTTTTGATGGATCGACCGCAATACAACCAATAGATTGAATTTGTTCGTCGAAAATAGGCAAAAAACTTGCTCCACCATCAGCACTTTTCCAAACACCACCACCAGCTGCTGCCGCATAGACGATTCTGTTGTTGGTTGGGTGCAATTCAATATCTGTCATTCGACCTGACATTAATGCTGGACCAATGTGTCGGGCTTTTAGATCGCCAAATAATTCTTTGCCTTTTAAAACAATTTTTTCTTGTGCAGATAAATTCATAAATGCCATCGATAAAATTGATAATGCTGTGATTTTAAAATTTTTCATATTATGTAGTAAAAAAAAATCCCCAACAATTAGTCGAGGATTTAGTTAATGAATTTAATTATTGAGCTGGGAAAGCAAATGCTTTAGCATCGACAACTGGATTTAAAGTAATTTTTTTAACTTTCAGAGGTTGTCCAAACTGAGAAATAGAAAATGGGAAAAATAAACCTTCAACTTCTTGATAATCGCTCATTGTAGATGTCGCTTTTTGACCTTTCATTGGACCATCTTTAACTTCGGTTTCGGTTGCAATTACAAGATTATTTTCGGTTTCGAAATAATAAAAAATAATATCATCTGATTTTACACCAGCATTGGTTGTTGGTTTTTTAGTAAATTTTACTTTGAAACATTCTGCACCTTCCTTGGTTTCTTTTCCAACAAATTCGGCTTTGTAACCTTTGGTTTTATAATCAAGCAGTTCGTCTGGAAAATCGGCATTGTTCAATTGCATATTTTCTGATTCTTCGGCAGTAGATT
>JAYVBR010000556.1:0-2181 GCA_043750395.1 Bacteroidota bacterium
TTCCACAGCTGGAAATGGCGGGACCATAGCCTTGAATTTAAAATTGAAAGAGGGTTTTCGGGGTAAATTTGTTGGCGATATCGAAGCAAGCGGCGGCAACAACAATGCAATGCGGTTTCACAGCAACCTTTTTCGGTTCAAAAAAACAGGAAATTTAGCCATCATTTCAGATTTCAATACTATTGCGAAAATACCAATAACCGTTGATGATTATCGCGAAATGCGAACGCCCACTGACGAAGATTTGCAACCGAGCGGTGGTCATATCTTTGTTTTACCCAAATTTCTTGAGCCATCCGATTATGTTAAACAAAAACACAATGGTTTTGTTGGCGTGACTTATACCAATTTATTGACCAAAAAATCAAAAATCACCTTTTCAAATCTTTTTAACAATACTGATATTGTGCAGCAAAGCGCTATCAATCAAGCTAATATTGGCAATAACAACGTCATTGTTTCATTTGCAAACATGAAATCAAGCAATGCGCGGCTTAGCAACACCAATTTTAAATGGGAGTTTAACAAAACAAAAAAAACTTTTTTGAGCTATGACTTTACTTTTACACCAAACACCGATTTAGAAAAAGATAATATCACAAGACCAATAAATAACATTGCAAGTAACATTCAAAATAATAATTTTAGTTTCAACCAAATTTTTAAACTGACAACCAAACTTTTTGATAAAATAAACTACCGTTTCCAAATTTCAAATGGCATTGAAAACAATAATCACTATCTTACACTAGACGGAAATTTTCCTTTTTTTGGAACAAGTTTCAAAATTTTAAATCAGAATTATGTTATAAAAAACAACAGATTGTCAGTTCAAAACAAGTTCAGTATAAAGCTACAATCAAATACTTTTGTGTGTAAGTTTGTTTTAGACCACCAAAATAGTAATAGTGAAAGTCTCTCGAATTCAGCGGTAAGTTTTGACAGTAAACAATATTTATCAAAAAATCAGTTTCAAACAGAATTGTCATGGCAACGGTTTTGGTCATCAAAATTCAACACGACCATTGCTGCTCGAAGCACAACAAATATGTTGTCGTTGGACAATCAACAAAACATAATTCCAAGAATAGAACCTAGCTTGTTGGCGCAATATAGTTTTTCGCAGGTCAACAAAATGACTTTTTCGTTTGCAGTTAATCACGAGTTTCCGTCGATTTTGCAATTGCAAACCAACAGTATTGTCGGTGATTTTCAAGTTATCAATCGACCATCTTCCGTTGCTTTTGACCAACTGATTCAAAAAAAAGAATTTGGTTTGGATTATCTTTGGTTTGGCATCAGCACACAAAGTATTTTGTTTTCCAAGATATCATATAGTATTCAAGATAATGCAATAGCCAATAATGGACTTTACAATCTTAATTTTTCTGAAAACAATTTAGTGTTGACACCGCGCAGTAATCAATTTAGATTGCTATCGGTTTATGATCTAAAAATCAATGGTTTTCCTTTTTCAACCAAAACGACTGCGGTTTATATGAAAATTCGTGGTTTTACTGCATTCAACAATGTTTTAAGCGAAATGTCAACCGAAACATTTTCAGTGAAACAACAGCTATTTTCAAATTTCAAAAATGCTATTTTTCAATTTGATATAAATTATAACATTAACAAAAGAAATTCGTTTCAGTCAATCAATAATTTTCAAAACAGTGCGTTCAATTATCAAATCACAGGAACTTTAAAAGCCAAATTTGCTCAGAAATTCAAAGGTGACATATCTTTTACAAGCGATTTTCAAAACTCAGGTTTTACAACTAACAAAATCTATTTTTTGAACACCAATTTAGATTTTCAATTAAACAAAAAATGCAAAATCGTTGCGAATGGTTTTAATCTTTTGAATCTAAAAACAGCAACAATGATCAGAACGAGCATTGATAACAACTTTTTTTCAGAATCAATAAATAGTATTTTGCCGGGATATTTGATGGCTGGGGTCAACTATTCTTTTTAAACGGTTTTGTTCAAAAACAATTTCCTGCTACTCCTGCTCAGAAATCGCATCCCAACCTCTGGCTCGAAGTTCAATTTTAGTGTCGGCTCTTGTGATCAAGTGAATGCCTTCTGAAGGTTGCGTCATGTGACCAATAACGCTGAAATTAGGATTGCCTTTTATTTTTTCAAAATCGCCAATATCAATCGTGAACAACAACTCAT
>JAYVBR010000557.1:0-11749 GCA_043750395.1 Bacteroidota bacterium
GAAGAATTGTTAATATAAATTTTTTAAGTTGCTATTTTGCTTCTCGCCTTCTGGGATTCCTGAAAGGACTTATTTCTTTTTCACAACTGCTTTTTTAGCGGCTGGTTTTTTGGTTGTATTTGTCGTTTTTTTCGCTGGTGCTTTTTTGGCAGGCGCTTTTTTAGCAATCATTTCTTGTACTTGTTCTAAGGTCAATTTTGTTGCATCGAAATCTTTGCTGAGTTCGATTTTTATTTTGCCTTTCAAAATTTCTGATCTTCCCCAACGTGCTTTTTGAACCAAAATTCCTTCAGATTCCCAGTTGTGCAAAACTTTATCTATGTTTTTTTGCAACTTGTCTTCGATAATCATTTCTATTTCGTCTTGCGACAAATTATTGAAATTATATTTGGTACTTACGTTTATAAACATTCCGTTCCATTTCAAGAAAGGTCCAAAACGACCTGTTCCTTTCTGAACGCCTTCGCCTTTGTAAATGGCTACTGGTGCATCGGCAAGTGTTTTTTCGTCGATTAATTCTTGGGCTCTTTCTAAGTCTACATTTAATGGTTCTTCGCCTTTTGGCAAAGAAACGAACATCGCGCCAAAGCGAATGAATGGACCATATCGACCGTTAGAAACCTCAACTTCTTCTCCTTTATATATACCTAAATTTTTTGGAAGCAAAAACAAATTCAGAACTTCTTCTAAAGTAATGTTGCCTATGTTTTGTTCTTTAAGTAAACTTGCGAAAGTTTTTTCTTCGTCATCTGGCGCACCAATTTGAGCCATTGGTCCAAATTTTCCTAAACGAACAGAAACTGGTTTGCCTGATTTTGGATCTGTACCAAGAATTCTCTCCCCAGATTCTCTTTCGGCATTGGCTTCGACATTTTTTACGGTTGGATGAAACTCGTCATAAAAAGTTTGCATCATTTTTGTCCAATTGACATTTCCTTCTGCAATTTCGTCAAAATCCTGTTCGACTTTCGCAGTAAAATTATAATCTAAAACATTATTGAAATTCTTAACCAAGAAATCGGTTACTATTGTTCCAATATCGGTAGGAACGAGTTTTCCTTTGTCTGAACCTGTGTTTTCTTTTAGTATTTTATCGGAAACTTTTCCAGATTGCAATGTTAATTGTGTGTAATTGCGTTCTTGACCATCTAAAGTTCCTTTTTCTACATAACTACGATTTATTATTGTCGAAATTGTTGGCGCATAAGTACTTGGACGACCAATACCTAATTCTTCTAGTTTTTTTACTAAAGATGCTTCGGTATATCTTGATGCTGCTCTTGAAAATCTTTCTGTTGCCGTGATGTAATTGTTTGCTAATTTTTCGTTGACTTTCATCGCAGGAAGCATTCCTTCTTGCTCTTCGTCATCGTCATCGTTACCTTCGAGATATACTTTCAAGAAACCCTCAAACTTGATCACTTCGCCAGATGCTGTGAAAATCTCTGAATGGTTATTGGCTTCGATTTTAACATTGGTGCGTTCTAATTCGGCATCAGACATTTGCGATGCTAATGTTCTTTTCCAGATTAAATCATACAAACGTGCTTGATCTCTATCGATATCTACTGTGTGGCGAGACATATCGGTCGGGCGAATGGCTTCGTGTGCCTCTTGTGCTCCTTTACTTTTGTTGACAAATGTTCGTGGTTTAGAAAATTCCTTGCCATAGGATTTTGTAATTTCTGCAGCAGCGGCTTCCATTGCATCTTTAGAAAGATTCACAGAATCAGTTCTCATATAAGTTATCAAACCCGCTTCGTATAATTTCTGAGCCAAAGACATTGTGATTCCTACTGGAAGATACAATTTTCTCGCAGCTTCTTGCTGCAAAGTCGAAGTTGTAAATGGTCCAGCAGGCGTTTTTTTGGTAGGTTTGGTTTCTAAATCTCCTACCTTATATATAGTTCCAATATTTTTATTCAAGAAATCTTCTGCTTCTTTCTTGGTATTGAAATTTTTTGGCAATTTGGCTTTTACAGATTTCCCAGCTTCGGTAACAAATTCTGCTTGAACAGAATAACTAGCAACAGCTTTGAAATTTATAATTTCTCTTTCGCGTTCAACTATTAATCTAACAGAAACCGATTGAACACGACCAGCCGAAAGTCCACCTTTGATTTTTCGCCATAAAACTGGCGATAATTCATAACCAACTAATCTGTCAAGGACACGACGCGCTTGCTGTGCATTAACCAAATTATAATCTATTTCACGAGGATTTTCGATTGCTTTTAGAATAGCAGTTTTGGTAATTTCGTGAAAAACAATTCGCTTAGTTTTCTTTTTATCTAATTGCAATTCTTCTGATAAATGCCAAGAAATTGCCTCACCCTCGCGATCCTCATCACTTGCTAACCAAACCATATCGGCTTTTTTAGCAAGTGCTTTTAGTTTGGCAACCAATGCTTTTTTATCAGCAGAAACTTCGTATTTGGGTTTGAAACCATTCTCGACATCGACACCGATTTCTTTTGATGGTAAGTCGGCAATGTGCCCATAACTTGATTCTACTTGAAAATCTGCGCCTCGAAATTTCTCGATTGTTTTTGCCTTTGCAGGAGATTCGACTATAACTAAATTCTTTGCCATAAGTTTTTATTGATTTGGCAAAAGTAGTAAGTTTTTTTAAATATTTACTATCAGGTGTGAAAATTGGAAAAGATTCGTTTTTTCTAATGCAAAAATATTTGACAGAATTGCACTAATTTTCACGAATTAGTTTTTTAGATTTAAGAATTAGTTTGATTAGTGATTGTCTATTCATTTTATGGTATATTACCAATAATTTTTGGAAATTTTTTCACACAAAAAACTATTACCTTTTTTTTGAAAGCACTTGAAGCGACACGAATAATATTACTGTCATACAACTAACCTTGACTGTTCTAATAGTATCTATGCCTTCGATATGACTTTAAATCCTTGTATTGGTTTTGTGAAAGTTGGTTTTTAAAATCATAAAGTAAGTTTGTTAATAAATAAATTAACATTTACACCAAATGTTAAAATTATTTATACATTTGTAATGAAATTAAAATTCGTTCTTATCATATTAAAATATAAAGCTTTGCTTTATTGTTGTCTTTGAAAACTGGAAATTTTTATGTTAACAACAATAAACTCCGCCTGCGCTTTGCGTGGGCTTTGTTTATTTGTTAACAGGGTGTTCCAGTACCTCAAAGACATTAAGCGAAGTTCCACGCATTTTGTTTTTGCACATTATTTTTTAAGAAATTTAAAACTTGTTTTATTTTATGGAATTAAAAATACTATTAGTCGATGACCACCCAGTTTTGACAGATTATTATAAATCTCAATTTGAAGGAATTAGTAAAAAAATTGAAATTAAAGCAGTCAATACTTTAGAAGATGCTTATAATATTTTATTTTCTAGCAGTAAACTGTGTTTTGATTTAGTAATTTTAGACATAAGTATGCCAGCATTTAAAGAAAAAAATATTAATGATGGTGAAGATTTAGCTATTTTAATTAGAGAAAAGTTGCCTAAAATGAAAATAGTTTTTGTTACTGGTTATTCGTCGGATTTAAAGTTAAAAAGTGTTTTACTAAAAATTATGCCCGAAGGTTATATAAATAAGTCAGACATAAGTTTTGATAATTTCATACCAATTATAAATAAAATTATTGCTGGGGAAACTTATAGAAGTAAATTTATTAGCAAAATAATGTCTGAAATAATGTCAGATGAATTTTATTTAGATAAAACAAACCGACAAATTATTATTTTAATTGCGCAAGGTATTACTACAAAAAACTTGCACAAACACCTCCAAATATCAACAAGCGCAATTGACAAAAGAAAATCTAAAATCAAACAATTATTTGATATTAGTCTTGGCAATGATGAAGACATTATTTTTGAAGCAAGAAAACGCAAAATTATATAACGATAAATTACCAATTAACCTCAAGACTTCTTAATTTTAAGAAGTCTTTTTTATTTCACAAAACTTTAACATTAAGTGTAGAAAATCTGCAACAGTGTTAATTTTTTAACTTTTAATTTTGTAATAATTATTTTATTTAAGATTTACAAACAACTTTAGATACTTATTTATGAAAACAAAACTCCTAATGCTATTGCTTTTGATTGCTGGTTTGTCGTTTGGGCAAACTACACCAAAAAGAATCAAATTTTATTATGACGATGCTGGAAATCAGATTAAAAGAGAAATTTGTATAAATTGCCCTAGTCCAAAACCCAGCCCAACCCTTTCAGACAATGATTTTATTGCAGATGAAAAAATATCATATTATCCAAATCCTGTAAAAGAGGAATTGTTTATCAATTGGAAAAATAAAGAAAACGAAATAGTAAGTTATCTTGAAGTTTATAACCTTAATGGGCAATTGTTGCACAATATTAACGATTTAAAAAACACGGAAACAACTACCGTGAATTTTCAAAATTATCCTGAAGGAATCTACTTGGTTAATATCAATTTCGAGAACGGCATCCAACAAACATTAAAAATCGTTAAAAAATAATTTTATGAAAAAGTATTTTATCTCCCTAATTTTAATTTTTACTTGTTCAGTATCAGTTGCTCAAGATTATCGAGGTACTCCAATATTGGGTACCACACCTATTGAAAGAACCATTGATAACCCTCAAAACAAAAGTGCCAATTTAGAACAAGAACTAGCCAACCAAATTATTCCTGCTGCCAAAATTGCTGGAACACCAACAGGCAATTCTGCCGAAGTTGGTGTAACCGAAGGGCAATTGTCTGTTTCGCTCTCTGGTGCTGCCAATTATAGCATTCCTATTGCTGTTCCGCCAGGTATAAACGGCGTTGTACCACAAATAAGCTTAGCATACAGTAGTCAGGCTGGCAATGGTATGGCAGGTTATGGTTGGAATATTTCGGGTATTTCGTCGATTACTAGAATACCATCAACCATGTTTCACGATGGGGTTATTGACCCAGTCGATTTTGACGGACTAGACCGTTTTGCATTTGACGGTCAAAGACTTTTACTTAAAAACCCAACTCAAACATATGGCGCTGCTGGAACGGTTTATGAAACTGAGAATTTTTCTAATATTAAAATTACTGCGGATGGCGGTACTAATAATAATCCAGCTTCGTTTACAGTAGAATATCCAGATGGTTCTAAGAGCAGATATGGCTTATATACTTCAAAATCTATAACTACTTGGGCAATTAATTCTTGGACAAATGCTCAAAATGTTACAATTGCTTATGGATATGTAAATATTAACAATAATTTAGTATTAACTGATATTTTTTATGGCGGTTTGTTCGAAGAGTTACTGCCTATGCGTATAGAATTTATTTATACAGACCGCGCAAGACCTGAGCAAAGTTATGTTGCCGGACAAAGCGTTATTTTAAATAAAATTTTAACTGAAATTAAAGTTAGAGATTTCAGAAATTATTACCTAACCTATGATGCAACAAGTTTAGGTTACAATAGATTAAAAAAAATTACAGAAAAATCGGGTGATAATACCAAAGAATATAACCCGACTATTTTTAGTTATGATACGACTACCAATCCGACTACTTTTGAAACCTATCCCGTTTCAACGGTTCCTGTTTGGTCAGGACTCAACAACCAAAATTCAACCGTTGTAAATGGAGATTTTGATGCCGATGGAAAATCAGATATGATTATTTATGCAACTTCTGGACCTACTGCTCGAAATCAATATACATTGATTACAAACCTTACTGGAAATAACGTTAATAATGCAAATCATAATAATACTGTTGGCAATTTTGAAGATATATTTGCAGTAACTTACACAAACTTTTCTAATATATTGTTTCCTAATCAAGGCTGGTGTGTTGTTAAGAAGAATGTATCTAGTTATAGTACTGATTATATTTTTCAAACTCATAATTCTTGGATTGGTGTTAGTGCACCACCTCCATTAAATTATCAGATACCAAGAACAGTTAATTTTTCAAATATAGTTGTAGATATTGCAAATCCTAATTTGAATTGTACTAATAATACGCAATATATAAATCTAGAAAAACAATTTTTATCTGGAGATTTTAATGGTGACGGAATAACAGATGTTTTGGCTATAGAGAAACCCTTTTATTTTGAAACTTGGATAGACCAAAATTTTCCTGGAGGATGTCAAAGTTGTTGCTACAGATATCCATCAAGTAGACAAGGTGGAAAAACCTATTTTATTGATTTAAAAACTAGTACAACAAATTATTTTTTTGAATCAGGAAATATTGGTTTCATTGACAATAACACAAAAATTCAAGTTGTCGATTTTAATGGAGATGGCAAATCAGATTTAATGGTGCTTAGAGAAGGCAATGTTAAATATTACACTTTAGACCAAAACAATCAATTGGTTTTACTTTTTGACTTAAATGAAGCAGGCTTTAAAATCAATCATCCATTATTGATTGGTGATTACAATGGTGACGGCAAAACTGACTTTTGTATTCCTCTCGCAGTCAATTTAGACAGTTGGAATTTTTATTTTTCAACTGGAACTAGCCTAGCAGGAAAAAATGGATCGATTGGCCAACCCTATCTTCCATGGATTTGTGGTGTTGGATATGATTTCAATGAATTTTATTATTTCAGTTCAGATTTTAATAATGACGGAAAAACTGATATTGTTGCAATGCAAAACAAAACTACACCCAGATATGGTGCAGGAAATGCTTACTGTGACCCGAATTTTAACGCTACTCAACCCATTTGGATGAGATTAAATCTTATGGAAAACAAAATTGTAAATTACAATCAAATTGTTTTTGCGCCTAATCTTGGACCAAATATTAACATTCCAATAAAACGTTACCCGATAATTGCAATGTTGGATCACAACAACCCAAGAAACAAATCGGAGTTTTCTATAATTCAAGATAATAAAATTGTAACATTCAAGCAACCAAAAGATTCTGCAAAAGATATGCTTTTGCGAAAAATAACCACTGGTAATGGCGTTGAAGAGACAATCACATACAAACCTCTGAAAGAAGAAAATGTAAATGGTACTAATTATGATAATCCAAATCTTTATTTCAGCAATGGAAATCTTCTTGAAAGATATCCGAATATGGATATAATTGCTGCACCAAATTTTAAGGTAGTTTCTAAACTTGAAAAACAAAGTACGTCAGTTTCCAAAAAACAATTTTTTACTTATGCTGGAGCAGTTTCGAATGTCGAAGGATTAGGTTTTTTTGGTTTTAGAGGTACAATGCGCACCAATTGGCACGATGGTGTTGCACCAAATTATTTAATTTCGAACGTATCAATGAATGACATTAGTTTGCGTGGTGCAAATATAACAAGTTTTTCAGGTGTCAATTTATGGCGAGCTGATGCAGCACTACCAAGTTCAGGATTTATCTCCAAATCAAAATACGTTTACAACAAACATTTTAAATTAGAATCATTTACAAGTCCGCTTTTACCCAACAAAGTTTTCAAGCTTTATTTAACCGATTCTGAGCAGTTTAATGGACTTGAAAACACAAAATCGACAACCAAAACCAGGTATGATGTTTATAACAATCCGTTTATTTCGACTGCCAATTTATTTAATGGTGCAAGTTATGAACAAACTACCGTAAGTTCAATCACTTACGAAAATAATACTGCAACTGGCGCTTATATTGTCGGACGACCATTGACAAAAAATACTTCGACAATAATTTATCCTACGATTGTCGCGAATCGCGATGAAACTAAATCAGAAGAAATTTATACATTCAATAACAATCTATTATCAGAAGTAAAAAAACGTTCAACCAATTCAGGACAAATATCTAACTTTTTGACCGAGCAAAACGATTATGACACTTTTGGAAACATTACCAAAAAAAGAATTTTAGCTACTGGTTTGGCAACAAGAACAACCAATTATCAATATGAACCAGCCTATCCATTCAACGGCAGGTTTTTAACCAAAAGTATTGATATTGAAAAATTGGCCACCGAGTTTACATACAACCCAGCCAATGGCTTGCTTATTTCTGAGAAAAACCCATACAACCTGACCACAAGTTATGAATATGACAAATGGTTCAAGAAAACCAAGGTTACAGATTATCTAGGGAAAAGTAAATATTTTTCTTATCAACGAGATGGCATTAAAACTTTAATAATTGCATCGGCAGATGACTTAAGCTATAGTTCAGAACTATTTGACGATTTAGGCAGAAAAATTACAACTAGTGTTAAAGATATTAATGCTAGATTTTCGAATGTAAATTATGAGTATGACATTCACGATAGAAATTTCAAATCTAGCGAACCTTATTTTAGCACAGCCAGTCCGTCGCAATTCAATACAACAACCTACGACGGTTACGGCAGACCAATACGCTCTGATTCATTCACTGGAAAATTTGTAACTATAGATTATGCTGGTCTAACAACAACCGTTAGCGAAAACGTAACTTTGCCCACACCACTAGTCGTTAAGTCTAAAGCAACGACCAAAAATGCAATTGGTAATGTTATTGCAATGATCGAAACATTGGGTGGCGTACTAGGTGGAACCATTAACTATACTTATTTTGCCAATGGCAACCTGAAAACTACTGTGTTTGGCGGTGCAACAACCACTATAACACAAGATGCTTGGGGTAGAAAAAAACAACTCGATGACCCTTCGGCAGGAACTTATCAATATACTTACAACGATTTTGGAGAAACGCTGACTGAAACCGTTCGGGCAGCAGCGGCTGGAAACATTAAAGGCATAACAACTTATACAATTGATGGTGTTGGAAAAGTCAGCGAGAAAACCATAGTTGGTCAAAATGGCGATTTAACAAATTCAAAAACTACCTATACTTACGATACAACAGATAAATTGTTAAAAACAATGCGGTTTGATGACTATACTGCAGGAAATTTTACTAATTATACCTATGGTTATGATGCCTTTAAAAGACCAAACTTCAATGATGAATCTGGTTTTCTAGCTTATTACCAAAGAGCCCAGCAATATGATGCTTTTGGGCGAATAGAAAAAGAGTTGTACAATGCTACAAATACTTCTGATTTAAAATCGTCAAGCAAATGGATAAAATATACCTACAAAAATGGTTATCAACATCAAATTATTGACGATGCAACTAATAAAATTTTACGTGAAATAAAATCTGTTAATGCTCGTGGTCAATTGACTCAAGCATTAAACGGATTTACAACCGAAGGTCACCAATACAATGCGTTTGGGTTGCAAACCAATGTTAATTATATAAATCTTGCAGGACCGAATAACAGTGTTTCTGGAACATCATTCTTGTCATTGAACACCAATTTCGACAACCAACGTGGCAACTTGTTATCCAGAAGTAACCCATTTACGACCTATCAAGAAAATTTTACTTACGACACACAAGACCGATTGTTGACTTATCCTAACGAGACAGGTGTAATACAAACCCAAAGTTATGATGTTGCAGGCAAAATAACTGCCAACAATATTGGCGATTATGCTTATACTAACACTACTAAACCTTACCAGTTAACAAGCATAACACCTGTTGACCAAAGTGCAGGTTCGGCAGTATTGAATTATTACACAAATCGTACCCAAGACATAAAATACAACGTTTTTAAAAGTCCAGTTTCTATAATAGAGCAGGACAAAGAAAACATTTTCTTTGAATATAACACCTTTAACCAGCGGTCAACAATGTATTATGGTGGACTGCAAACCGACAAAAACCTATTGCCAATGCGCAAGTTCTATAACGCCGATGGCACGATGGAAATAAAACGAACCCTTAGTGGGGGCGTAGAATTTACAACCTACATTGGTGGCGATGCTTACAGCGCACCAATTATGTTAAAAAGCAATGGTGTAACACAAAGTTATTTATATTTGTGTCGAGATTATCAAGGTAGCATTATTGCCGTTACAGATGTTGATGGTTTGTTGTTAAACAAACGCTTTTATGATGCTTGGGGCAAGTTGTCCCATAATGAAAATAGAGTTTGCCCTGTAGCAAGTTGCCCAATGTTGCCGTCAATGCCAACAACCGCTAACGGATTAGTATACACCGACCGTGGTTATACAGGTCACGAAATGTTGTTGGGTGTTGGTTTGATTAATATGAATGCCAGGTTGTATGACCCAAAACTGCACAGGTTTTTGGCACCAGACAATTTTGTTCAAGACCCGAGTAATACGCAGTCGTTTAATAGATACACTTATTGCCTCAACAACCCATTAAAATGGCAAGATTACAGCGGTGAGGATTGGTGGAGTGATAATTGGAAAACAGTTGCAGTAGTAGTAACAACTGTTGCTGTTGCAACGCTCGTTGTTGCAACTGCAGGAGCTGCAACGCCTTTGCTAGTTGTTGCAATTCAAGCAGGCACAGCAGCTGGCTTTGTCGGAGGTGGACTTGGTACAGCTTTAAATGGAGGTAGTTTTGGAGATGTTTTAGGAGGTAGTATAAAAGGAGCTTTTTTTGGAGCAGTTGGAGGTGCAATAGGTTTTGCTGCTGGATTAGCAGCTCCTGCAGGAATTATTGGTGGAGGCATTTATGGTGCATTGTCGGGTGTAGCAGTAAATGGTATTTTAAATGCTTTTCAGGGCAGACCAATATTAGAAGGTGCTGGTTTAAGTGCGATTTTAGGAGGAGTTGGAGGTGCAACTGGTGGATATGCAAGAGCAAAAGCAGATGGTAAAAATGTTTGGACAGGAACTGCTAAACCTTCAGTAATCGCAGATAATGTTAATGAAAGTATTGGTCAGGCACAAGTTGCCTATGATAAATCGGTAGCAAGTCAAGCAGAGCCGACTACGATGAATAATTCTTCTAGTAGTGTTCAACAAACTCCTGCAAGCGAATTAAAACCAACACAATACATTACAAAATCAAAAACAGAAACAATTAAACTAGCAAACGATATAAAAAACAATGGAATTACAAATCCTTTATCAATTGTTAAAAAAGATGGTGTAAATTATATTGTAGACGGACATCATCGATATTTTTTAGGAAAGAAATTTGGAATTGTTAATTTTCCTACTACCGAAGTTAGCTTACCATTTAGAGGATATAATGTATTTCATGATCTTATGATAGAAGGTAAACAAGCAGGTTGGTTTCAATATTATAATCCTTAAAATTATTATTATGGCATTATGGCAAGTAGGGTTTTTTATATTACCAAAATTAAACTTAGAATTAATAAATTTACTGAAATCAACTGATGAGGAATCTTTTGATAATTCTTTTTATTGGGATGAAAAAAAGGTAAGTCCACTATTTTTTAGAAAAATTGAAACATTTTTACCACAAACAGAATCGTGGTCTGAAGAGTTGAACATATATGGTAATGAAAATAGTAATAGGATTGAAGTATATTTTTCAAATGATATTGTTGAATCAGTTTCTTTTAGAATAGATTTTACAAGTAATTATAAAGAAATTTTAAAACAAATAATTGAATTTTGCATTACAAATGATTTTATTATTTTAAATGAAATGCTAAATGTTGTTGACTTAAATTTTGAATCCATAAATAAAGATATATTGAACGAAACTCGTGTAAAAAAATATACTAGTTTTCTCTAATTTTCCCCGCTAGCCCAAGAATTTTTGGTAATTAAAAATGGCTTTAGTAAAATTTTAATGGGTAAATTTACACCCGCTCCGCAAAGTGTTTTAAAATAACGAGATGCTCCGCAAATGTCTCTGACTTTGCGGAATGTTGTTGTGAAAATGGCATTAATCCAAAAAGTTTT
>JAYVBR010000558.1:0-2176 GCA_043750395.1 Bacteroidota bacterium
AATCCTAAATATTAAAAATGAATTTTTTAAATCTTGTACGCTACAAAAACCTAATCTTAATCGCATTCATGCAAATGCTTTTTCGATATGGATTTTTAAAACAACAAAATATTCCACTTGCATTAGCCGATTTTCAATTTGTACTTTTGGTTTTGGCAACCGTTTTAATCGCAGCTGGCGGATATGTAATAAACGACATTTTCGATCAAGAAACTGATGCCGAAAATAAACCTAAAAAAGCAATTGTTGGCAATTCGATTTCAGAATCAATGGCCTATAATATTTATGTAGCATTAACATTATCAGGTGTTTGTATTGGTTATTATTTATCAAATGTCATTCAGCGACCAATGTTTTTGATAATTTTTATACTAATAGCTTCATTATTATATTTTTATGCCACAACTTTAAAACAAATTGCTTTGGTTGGAAATATTATTGTCGCAATAATATTGTCTTTTAGTGTTTTGATTATCAATTTCTTTGATATTTTTCCCGCTACAGCAGATGACAATCGAGTAATAATGCGACCGATTTTCTTGATTTTGTTTGATTATGCAATTTTTGCATTCATTATTAATTTAATTAGAGAAGTTGTCAAAGATTTGCAAGACATAAAAGGCGATTATAATCAAGGAATGCAAACTTTGCCAATTGTTCTTGGCGCAAAACGAACAAGTAAAATATTGGCAATTTTAATAACGATTCCTGTTGCGATATTATTAATTTACATCAATAATTATCTGATGTTGAACAATTTATACGTTTCTGTAATTTATGGATTGTTGTTAGTTGTCGCGCCATTAATTTTTTGTGCAATCAATTTATGGAATGCAAATACCAAAGAACATTTTGCAAAAATTAGTATAATTTTAAAATGGATAATCTTCTTCGGAATTTTGTCAATAGTAATAATTGATCAAAACATTAAATTCAATGCTTAAAGAAAAACTTAAAAATTATAAAATAATTTTAGCTTCAGGTTCGCCAAGAAGACAACAATTTTTCAAAGATTTAGACTTAGATTTTGAAATTCGATTGAAAGAAATCGATGAAGTTTATCCAGAAAATCTTCAAGCGGAAAACATTACCAATTATTTAGCCGAGTTAAAATCAACAGCATTTGATGGAGAAATTGCAGAAAATGAAATCGTAATTACCAGCGACACTTTGGTTTGGTTAAATGATAAAGCACTAGGAAAACCAAAAAATTACAACGATGCTTTTGATATTTTGAAATCAATTTCGAATGCAACACACGAAGTTTTTACATCAGTTTGTTTTGCAACAAATGTTCATAAAAAAACAATTTTCGACGCTACCAAAGTTACTTTTAAAGAATTATCAGATTCTGAAATTCATTATTATTTAGAAAATTATAAACCATTTGACAAAGCTGGAGCTTATGGAATTCAAGAATGGATTGGATTAATCGGAATCACAAAAATTGAAGGTTCATATAGCAATGTTGTGGGTTTGCCAACCGAAAAAGTATATGAATTTTTGGATAATTTGTAAACCTAACAAGCATAAAATATTTTTGGCATTATTTTTGGTTATTTATTAAATAATCAATCAAACATTAAATTAATGCTAATTTAAATCCAAAAAAATGAAAAAGATTCAATTAATTTTCTTGACAACAATATTGCTGTTTGCAATAAAAACGACTGCACAAATTTCGGTTAACATTAGTTTAGGTTCACGAACAACTTATAATCCGCCAGTCCATTATTACTATGACGACAATGTAGATTATTATTTTTTACCAGAAATTCAGGCCTATTTTGACAATCGCGAAGGTTTATACATTTATTACAGTTCAAACCGATGGATTCGTTCTGCAAGATTGCCTCAAAAATGTGGTAACTATAATGTAAATAATGGTGTTAGAATTGCTGTAAATTGCTCAAATAACAATCCTTATGATGATTTTTATTCTCACAAAAGAAGATATTGTAAAACGGTTTATGTAAATAATCATGATGATGACGACAATCATTATCATAAAAAACATAAAAACAAACACCATAAAAACAAACATCGTGATCACGACGATGATTAATTAAAAATACAAAACAGCACAATTTATTAGTGCCGTTTTTTTTACGATTATATTAACAAATTTCAAACATCAAAAAATTGTACATTTGAAATTTAATAAACCATCAAATGC
>JAYVBR010000559.1:0-2173 GCA_043750395.1 Bacteroidota bacterium
GTTTTTTAAAATTTAAAAAATTTATTAAAACAAAAAAAAAGATTCGCTTTCACGAATCTTTTTAATGATAAAAATAACTTTGTTTTATCTCAAAACAAAACTCGAATTACTAACTAACTCATTTTTATCGAATACATTTACAAAATAGTTTCCTTTTGCAAAATCTTTTCCAGGTAATAATTCTGAAACATCGACTGCTTTATTTTCATATTTCACATTCGAAATAAAACTATAATTCAATTCTTTGTCTTCAAAATTAGCGACTTTCTTTTCACCAATTACATTATTATTGGCATCAATAACTTGAACATAATAATCTTTGTCACCAGTTTTCGCGATTTTATTTTCAGCAATAGTAAAATCAATTTTAAGTGCATCTGCCCTACTCGCTTTATCAGTTACGATTTGTTTTCCCGAACTTCTAATTTTATAAGCCGAAGCTTTTAAGTTAGAAACTGTTAATTTAGAACCAACTTCAACTGTTTTTGCCAATTCGGTATTCTGAACTACCAGATTTTCTTTTTCAATTTTATTATTGTTCAAAACTGTAATAGTACTATCACGCTGAACCATTAACGATGAATTCATTTTGGTTAAACCATCATTTTCGGCAATTAATGAATTCATTTTGGTTTCTAAATCCAAATAACGTTGTTTGTAACGGTCAACATTTACTATTGTTCCTTTGGCTCTTTTGACTTCGTCCATCAATTTTACAACTTTGTCTCTTTCAACAATTAATTCGTCTGACATTGATGTGTTTTCGGCAATTGCTGAATCGTACTTTAATTTTAAAGCTGTTAAATCATTTAAAACGACACTTTTTTCATTTGTTGCCGAGACAAAAGCGATTTGTTTAGTTGCTACATCTTGCGATTGTTTAATGTTGTAACCGATACTTCCTAATAAGCTAACTGCTAAGATTGCAATTCCAGCTTTTAAACCTGCATTACTTTTTTGATTTTCCATAATTTTGATTTTTGATTAATTAATGATTATGCAAATAACGGAAAAATTCATTAAATAGTATTCAAAATCATTTAATTAACATTAAAAATTATTTAAAACCCTATAATCATTGAAAATATTTGACAAAAAAAAGATTCGACAATATCGAATCTTTTCAAAATTTATAAGATAATTTTTATTTATTTTAAAATAAACATAGAAGAATTCAATAGTTCAAATTTATCGTAAATGTTTATTGTGTAATTTCCTTTCACAAAATCTTTTCCTTGAATTAATTCGTTTTTTTGAATTGTGCTATTTGTAAAATTAACTGACGATAACATACTATAAACTAATATTTTACCATCAAATGTAATTGAAGCTTTTTCGCCTAAAACATTATTTGAACCATCAATTACTTGAATATAAAATTCTCTAACACCTTCTTTAGCTAATTTATTTTCTGGAATCATATAACTGATTTTAATTTCATCAGTTTTATTGGCTTTGTCAGTTTCTTTTTTACCAGAACTTTTAACAGTATAGGCTGTTCCTTTTGGCGTCATTATAGAAATTTTAGCTGCCGATTGAATTTTTTTGTTCATTTCGATATTTTGACCTTGCAAAGTTTGGTTGGTCAATTTTTCAACGTCAAGAACAGTAATTGTACTATCGCGTTGGCTTGCTAGTTTAGAATTTTTTTGAGTCAATTCCTCAACCTGAAGCAACATTGCTTTCTTAACCTCTTCAAGTTCAGCATATTTTTGTTTGAACTTAGATAATATTTCTCCGCCACCTTTAGATTTTTTTACTTCTTCCATCAACAAAACAACTTTGTCTCTTTCAGCTATTAATTGATCTGAAATTGAAGTATTTTCCATAATTGCAGCATCATAAGTTACCTTTAATGCGTTTAAATCTGCAATAACTTTTTCTTTTTCAGAAACAACTGTTGAAACCTCTATTTTTTTTAAACTTAAATCGTTAGATAGTTTAAAAATATATCCCAAACTTCCTACTAATAAAAGTAATATAACGACAATAACTGCTTTTAATCCTTTGTTACTTAAATCTGCCATAAGAATTTTTTTTGGCAAAAGTAATAATTTTTACAATATGTTTAACAAAAATAAAATAAAATTTGTTTTCGCTAAAATTTTAACTTAAAAAAGGACTTTAAAGAATAAATGTATTAATTTTTATGAAAATTCAAATTGATTATTAA
>JAYVBR010000560.1:0-5065 GCA_043750395.1 Bacteroidota bacterium
ATAAACCTTTAGCATCAGCAGGAAATGCTGGATAAACGACCTTTAAACCAGGCGTTTTGGCAAACCAAGCTTCATTAGTTTGCGAATGAAATGGTCCAGCTTGTGTGCCGCCACCGCAAGGCATTCTGACAACGACATCGGCGTTTTCGAGCCAACGATAATGCGATTTTGCCAATAAATTCACAATCGGATTGAAACCTGTAGATACGAAATCGGCAAATTGCATTTCGACAATTGCTTTGTATCCATTAATCGATAAACCCATTGCTGCTGAAACGATTGCGCTTTCGCAAATGGGTGTGTTTCGAACTCTTTCTTTGCCAAATAAATCTACAAATCCATCAGTTATTTTGAATGCACCGCCATATTCTGCAATGTCTTGACCCATTATTACTAAATTTGGGTGTCGTTGCATTGATTCACGCAAACTATTAGAAAGCGCATCGATTAATCTGATGTTTTCTGTTTCTAATGATGGATTTACTGCTTCGAATTCGTAAGGTTTGTAGACATCGTTTAATTCTTCTGATAAACTAGCGACAATTTCTGGTTCTTCTTGAACTTTTGCCCAATCGGTATCGATTTCGATTTTAACATCAACTTTGAATTTAAAATCCATTTCGTCCGATAATACTCCGATTTCTGTAAGGTATTTTTTAAAATTTTCTACAGGATCTTTCTCTGCCCACATATCCATTAATTCTTGTGGTACATATTTAGTACCACTTGCTTCTTCGTGACCACGCATTCTAAAAGTTTTGAATTCCAATAATATAGGTCTTGGATTTTCGATCATTGATGCTTTTAATTCTGATATTAAATTATAAACATCAAGAATATTATTTCCGTCAACAATGTGACTTTCCATTCCATAGCCTTTGCCTTTATCAGCTAGATTTTCGCAACGGTATTGTTCGTTGGTTGGTGTTGAAAGTCCATAACCATTGTTTTCGATAACGAATAAAACTGGCAAATCCCAAACTGCTGCAATGTTCAAAGCCTCGTGAAAATCTCCTTCAGATGTTGCACCTTCACCAGTAAAAACAGCTGTTATTTTTCCGTTTTTCTTGAGTTTATTTGCAAGTGCAATACCATCAGCTACTCCTAATTGTGGTCCAAGATGCGAAATCATCCCTATTATATTGTACTCTTGTGTTCCGAAATGGAAACTACGGTCGCGACCTTTAGTAAAACCATTGGCTTTGCCTTGCCATTGAGAAAATAATCGGTGTAACGGAATGTCACGACCAGTAAAAACGCCAAGGTTTCGGTGCATCGGCAAAATGTATTCGTCTTTGTCAAATGCTGCGGTAATTCCAACAGAAATTGCTTCTTGACCAATTCCAGAAAACCATTTAGATACTTTTCCTTGGCGAATTAGTATGAGCATTTTTTCTTCGATTAATCTTGGCTTGAGTAATCTTTTATATAAATCTAGTAGTTTTAGATTAGATAGGTTTTGTCTGTCGAAATTCATTTTTTAATTTTTTGTAAAAGTAAGAAAAAAAATGAACGCCAATGACACAGTTTTTACTGATTTTCGCAGATTTTTTTAAATGATAGAAGTTGAATTCAAAACCTTTGCCCTAGCCGTGATGGAAGGGAAAATCCTTTTTAAAAAATTGATTTTTCTTCAATTTTTCAAAAAGATTGGAATGACAGCGCGATTAGCTTCAAAAAAAACTTTGAATTGTTAACAACTTTGATTTTTTTGATAAATAAATTTTCTTTACATTTGTTTTTGATAGCATTTATTGCTTTAAAGTTATTAACAATAATATTTTAGTATGCAAAACATTCCTAGTGTTGACTTGCGTGATTTCCTTTCGGGTGACTCGGAACGCAAACAAAAATTTGTAAATGAAATCGGTGCAGCCTTTGAAGATATTGGCTTTGTAGCCTTAAAAGGGCATTTTTTAAATGACAATTTAGTCGCAGAATTGTATGGAGAAATTCGTAACTTTTTTTCTTTACCATTGGACACTAAATATGGCTATGAAATTCCAGGAATTGGTGGTCAACGTGGCTATGTTTCATTCGGAAAAGAGCATGCAAAAGGTCGAAAAGAAGGCGATTTGAAAGAGTTTTGGCATTTTGGTCAATATGTTGCTAAAGATTCTAAATATGCTGCAGAATATCCTGATAATGTTGAAGTTAAAGAGTTGCCGAGATTTAATGTTGTAGGAAAAGAAGCTTATCAGATGCTTGAAAAAACTGGAATAACGGTTTTGCAAGCACTTGCATTGCACTTGGGACTTGATGAGCATTATTTTGATAAATATGGCTATGAGGGCAACTCGATTTTAAGACCAATTCACTATCCGCCAATTACTTCTGAGCCTGAAAATGCTATTCGTGCCGCAGCTCATGGTGACATCAATTTGATTACGCTTTTGATGGGTGCTCAGGGCAAAGGTTTGCAGGTAAAAAATCACAACGGCGACTGGATTGATGCAATGGCTGAACCTGACGAATTGGTAATTAATGTTGGCGATATGCTGTCGAGACATACTAATAATAAATTGAAATCGACTATACACCAAGTAGTTAACCCGCCAAGAGAGTTGTGGGGAACGTCGAGATATTCTATTCCGTTTTTTATGCACCCAGTAAGTGATATGCGTTTGGACGTTCTGGAGGATTGTATAGATGCCGAAAATCCAAAATTATATGACGATATTTCTGCAGGAGAATTCTTGTATGAAAGATTGGTAGATTTGGGATTGATTAAGAAATAAATCATTTGACATATAATTTAGAAAGATGTCGAGTTCGCTTGATGTCTTTTTATTTTTCATATTACAAATCCAAAAAAACTATTTTGAACACAGATTTATGAAATTTAAGAAATTTTAAAAATTATTTTAATTTCATAAATCTGTGTTCAAAAAATAAATAATATAAAATAATTATGAAGATTTTCCCACATCAAGAATTAACAAAATCATTAATTGGGATTTATTACGATGTTTATAATGAATTAGGTTATGGATTTCTTGAAAAAGTATATCAAAACTCAATGTTAATAGAATTAAAAAAAAGAGGATTAGAAGTTGAAAGTCTGAAAAAATTAAATGTTTATTACAAGAAAGAAATAGCTGGAGAATATATACCAGATATCATTGTAAATAATTCTGTAATCATTGAGTTAAAATGTGTAGAATATATGGTTGAAGCTCACGAATGTCAGCTTTTGAATTATCTAAAAGCTACCGATTGTGAAGTTGGATTGCTTTTAAACTTTGGAAAAGACCCACAGTTTATAAGAAAAATTCTTACAAACGACTTCAAAAAACATAACAAACAATAAGATTTTTTTTAAATTTCTTTAATTTCTATAATCTTTGTTCAAAGAAAGTAAGCAAAGATTAAGTGTATTTTTATTAAAAAAAACACAGATTTGAGAAATCAAAAAAATTTTTTAAATTATTCTAATTTCTCAAATCAGTGTTCAAAGAAATATAATTATGGACTTACAAGACCAACTTAAAAACCTTTTTCCTGATCACGAACCTACTCCTGAAGAAGCAATTCAAGAAGTTGAACACGAATTATATGTTCAAAAAGAACCTATGATTTGCAAATTCGAAAAACGAAAAGGAAAAGCAACCACAATTATTTCTGGTTATGAAGGCGAAGAAGAAGATTTTAAATTGCTAGCCAAAGAACTAAAAAATAAATTGGCAGTTGGTGGTACTTTCAAGGACAACGAAATCATTATTCAAGGCGATTATCGTGATAGAATTATGAAAATATTACAAGAAAAAGGCTTTAAAACTAAGCGCGTAGGCGGATAGAATTTAAGATTGCAGATTTCAAAACTTGAAACCTTAAACTTGAAACAAGAAAAACAAAAAATTAAATGATAAAATCATCAGAATTAATACTAAATCCAGACGGAAGTGTTTACCATTTGAACCTTCGTCCTGAAAATATTGCGCACGATATAATTTTTGTAGGCGACCAAAATCGAGTAGAAAAAATCACACAATCGTTTGATTCTATTGAATTTTCTACTCAAAAAAGAGAATTCAAAACCCAAACCGGAACTTTAAAAGGCAAACGAATTACAGTAATGTCAACCGGAATTGGTCCTGACAATATCGATATTGTGATGAACGAACTTGATGCTTTGGTAAATATTGACTTAAAAACCAAAATGCCAAAAGAAAATCTTACTACTTTAAATATAATCAGAATTGGCACTTCGGGTTCATTGCAAGCAGATATTCCTGTAGATAGTTTTGTTTTGAGCAAATATGCAATCGGGTTAGACAATATGCTGCGTTCCTATTTGATTAACGATGTTTCGAATGCCGCAATGGAAGATGCTTTTGTAAAGCACACCAATTGGGATTCTAAAAAAGGAAAACCTTATGCAATTGCTTGCTCTGAAACTTTAGAAAATAAAATATTTTCGGATAAAATGCATAAAGGTATAACAGCTACTGCTGGCGGATTTTATGGCCCACAAGGTCGTATTTTGCGTTTGAATATTCAAGATGAAAATCTGAATGACAAAATGGATAACTTTGTTTTTAATGAAAACAGAATCACTAATCTAGAAATGGAAACGGCAGCAATTTATGGACTTTCAGCTCTTTTGGGTCATAATGCACTTTCGTTAAATGCCATAATAGCAAATCGTGCTTCTGGAACTTTTAGCGAAGATCCATACAAAGCTGTCGATGAATTAATTGCTTATACTTTAGAGAAATTGACTAATTAGAATTATTTGATTTTTCGATAGTTTGATTATTTTAAAAGAAATATATGGATGTGACTGTATTATTAGTGTTAATGTTAATTATAATAATTTCATTAATATTATTTAAGTTTTTAAAAAAGAATCCAAAATGAATTTTTCATTAAGCGGTGGGTCAATTATAGAGCCTTTGGTGGGAATAGTAATTTCATCAATCATTATATTTTTAATGTTAATTTATTTTATAAAAATTGTATTAAAAAGTAATTTTTATAAAAACGAGTTTTCAGAATTTAATAATATTAAAAAGATTGTTGCTATTATTTTATTTTTATCGATACTAATTAGCGTGGTACTTTT
>JAYVBR010000561.1:0-2165 GCA_043750395.1 Bacteroidota bacterium
CCTCAATTGGTCGGAAAAGGTCGCGCTATGGAAATGATTATGACTGCTGGAATGATAACAGCCGACGATGCGTATCGTTTAGGATTAGTTAACCATGTAGTTCCACAACTTGAACTTTTAGATTTTTGTAATTCGATTGCTCAAAAAATTATTAGAAACTCTCCAGTAGCAATTTCTCAAGCAATAAAAGCCGTAAATGCCAATTTTAAAGATGGCGAAAACGGATTTAAAACCGAAATAAAAGCCTTCGGAAAATGTTTCGGAACCGCAGATTTTAAAGAGGGAACAACTGCATTTTTAGAGAAAAGAAAAGCTGTTTTTGTAGGAAAATAGTTTATTAACTTTTGGAAGTGATGAAATTGGATTAATAAACATTGACTAATAAAAAATGTTTTGACTACTAATCTTTAAATCTTATATTTCGTTTGGTTTTGAAAAATTATCAGTAATAGTTTTTTGTTAAGTATAGTTTTTATATAAAAGATTATCTAGTTAAAATTTTGAAATTTATTTTTAACCCATAAAAAAAAGCCCTTACATTTCTGTAAAGGCTTTTAGTTGCTTGCTCCCTCTCTTGGGCTCGAACCAAGAACCCTCTGATTAACAGAAAGGTATTAATCAGTTTCTTTTGCTTTCTTATGTTTTCTTTTACTTGATTTTCAGCGTTTTAATTGAATTTTATTTTTTTTTATCTTTCTTTGATTGTAGTTTTGTTTGCAAATGTTCGTCAAAAGTTCGTCAAATATAAAAATCATCAATGCTGTCAAATACATTTACAATAAGAAAAGAACCCCAAAAAAAAATAAACATTCTATCGTCTTATTATTGGTTAAAAATAGAAAAAACACAACTTTTGCAACAAAATATTCGTGCAATTTAGAGGACTGGAGTTTCGAAACCAATATGCTAAAAACTAATAAAAAGGGTAATGATTTAAAAAAAATTAAGGAGATTAACAATTTCATAGGAGAAACAAATAAAAATATTGAGAAATTTATTTCAGAAAAAAATGGTCTAGAAATAGATTTTTCTTTAGACGACGTTATAAATGAAATCAAATCTGATGACAAAAAAATAAATTCAAATGATTATTACTGTTTTCATCAAGAAATATTTGACGAATTTAAATTATCAAATAAAATCAGTTCTGCCAAAATAAATAGAGATACATTAAATTCTATTAAACTATTTCACGGTAAAGAAAATTTAAAATTTTCGGATTTGAATTATGAATTTATTTCGAAGTAAGATATTTTCCTTAGAAGTAGAGGAGGAACAGATAGCGGAATAGGAATAAAAATGAGAACTATCCGATCTATTTATAATAAGGCGATAAATCGGAAACACATTACAAAATCTTTGTACCCGTTTGATTTATATAAAATATCTAAATTAAAAAAAGACGCAAAAAAAGAATATCTTACCGAAGAAGAAATAAAATTATTAGAGAATGAAGATTTTGAAGATAAGAAGTTGCAATTTGCAAAAGACTTATATTTATTCAGTTTTTATTGCCGTGGAATGAATTTTATTGATATTACGAAACTAAGTTCATCAAATCTTTTTGAAGGTAAAACTTCTTATTTGCGAAACAAAACTGGAGTTGATTTATAGTTTGAAATCCCCAAAAAAGCAATGAAAATACTTCAATTTTATAATGTACAATCACTAAATAAATATATATTTCCGATTTTATTGACAGAAAAAATGACTGGACAACAAATAGAAAATCGACGTCATAAAAAAATTGGGGAAATAAATGTTGCTTTAAAAGAAATTATGCAACACTTGAAAATTAATAAAAGAATAACATTCTATACAGCGAGACATACTTTTGCAACATTATTAAAATTTAAAAATATATCAATCGATTTAATTGGACAATGCTTGGGTCATAGTGATATGAAATCAACTCAATCTTATTTGAACAAATTACCAAGTCAGAAATTGGATTTAATGATTCAAAATGTTTTTGATAATTTTTAGAAAATAAATTTTTAATTGATTATTTTTTGTACATTTGAACGTACAAAATTTTGTAACGTTAATTTTATATTATGAAAGCAATAACAATTTCTACGCTAAGAAAAAATATTAAAAATTATTTTGATGAAGTTACAGAATCATCAGAGGTTATTATAGTTCCACGCAATGAACAGGAAGAT
>JAYVBR010000562.1:0-2161 GCA_043750395.1 Bacteroidota bacterium
TGGTTAGCCAAATGTATCGATTTAAGACCGAACTTCCAAGTACAAAACCAACTTTAAAGTTTGCCTAAAACCCCAATTGCGCCAAACCGCTGTTGTGTGCTGTATTTTTTCTGGTCTTATTTTCCGATACTAATTTGTAAGTTGGGTAATTCTACTTGTAATTTAACTTTCGCTTTTAATGCAGAAAAAACTCGCATTAAAGTGTCAATTGTTGCATTACTTGCATTATTTTCCAATCTTGAAATTTGGGCTTTTTGTACTCCAATAAGTTTACCCAAATCTTCTTGAGTTAACTTTCGCTCTTTTCGTGTTTCTTTAATTGCGTTACCAATTAAATCCATTTGCAAATCATATTCAAACTTTTCACGGTTTTCAGTTCCAATTTTACCAACAAACTCATTTGTAATTTCATCTAATGTATATGTTTTCATTTTTTCTTTGGTTTTTCTTTATCTTCAAAATATTTTTTTCGTGTCGCTTTTGCTCTTTCAATTTCATTATTTGGAACTTTACTTTGTTTTTTTACAAAACCATTTGAAGTTACTACTATAGTTTCTTTTGAATCCGTTTTGTCCCAAAATGCAAGTAATCTATATTGTAAACCTTGATATAAAGTTCTAAATTCCCAAATTTCATCTTTCAGTTTTTTGAAAAGTTCTGGATCAGTTTTATTTTGCGATTTTCGAATATTATAAATTATTTTTTCAGAATGTTTCGTTTCCAGTTTACCTAAAAATGCGTAAACTTCTTCTAAAAATAATACTTCAAATAGTTTTTCCATTTACTTTATTTTAATTCAAGCAAATATATGGAAGTTTCATTAAAAAGAAACTATTTTTTGTATTTATTTTTTCTGAATATAGCACACAACGTCTCGTGGCTTGCAGAAGTTGGGGATTTGGTTAGCCTAAACTTTGATTAGTCACTGAACACAAAAGTACAAAACAATGTTTAAATTATTCCCAAAAACCCCAATTTTTGCAAACCGCTGTTAGCGGTAGTTTTTTTGTTCTTGTCTAATTATTTTTAAAATTTCTGTATGGTAAATAAAAGTTTTTTTTAAGTCGTCAGTTTCATATGCTACATTTTCTAAAATTATTACACTCGTTTTTGTTTTTGGGAAATAGAAGTTCATAGAAACAAAACCTGGTGCGAAACCCGTTTGACCTAATTGTAAAATATCTTCTTTTGTATCTACTGTTATTCCATAACCATATTCTGTATTTCCGAAAAGTGGATGATTTCGAATTGCACCTTTTTGTTTAGTTACTAACATTTCCATAGTTTTCTTCTTTAACAAACTTCCATTATAAAACTTATAATTCCAGATATTTAAATCTGATGCAGTTGAGATAAAACAACCTGCGGCAACATAATGTTTAAAACTGCTTTTTTCAAATTCAATTTTTCCATTTTCTAATTCAGTGTAGCCGTTTACCAAATTTTTGTATTTTTTTATATCCGGATGAAAAGTATTTTTCATTCCACATTCTTCAAATAAGTTTTTTGAAAGTTCAGCAAATTTTTTTCCAGATGTTTTCTCAACAATTTTTGCTAATAAATCATAACCAATTTGCGAATATGAATATTCAGTTCCTGCTTTAAAGGACAATGGTTTGTTAAGTTCAACAATTCCGTGCATATGCGTTAATAAGTTATGAACTGTGACTGTATCAGCCCAACTTTCAGTTAATTCAGGTAAATAATTTTTGATAGGTTTAAATAATTCAAGATTATTTTTATCAAATTCTCTAAGAACAAGAACTGAAGTAAATTGTTTACTAATCGAACCAATAACAAATTGATTATTAAATTTTAATTTTCTTTTTTTGTCAAAATCTGAATAACCAATAACTTTAGAATATTTTTTCTCTCCGTTTTCTGTAATAAGAATTATTCCATTAAATGGTTTTGTATTTTTAGTTGAAACTAATTTATCAATTTGTTTCTCAATACTAGTTTGTTGCCCAAAAGTTAAAACTGCACTTTTTAAGAAAATTAGTAAAAATAATATGCTTTTCATTGTTGTTTTTTAGTTTCTATGTCGCTCGAAAATTACCGCTAACGTCTTGTGGCTTGCTGAAGTTCGGGAAAAGTACATACAAATCATTCAGAATTCACTGAACTTTACAAGTACAAAACCAACTTTACGAAAGCCAAA
>JAYVBR010000563.1:0-5033 GCA_043750395.1 Bacteroidota bacterium
TCTTTGTGTAAACTTTCAAATTTATTTTTTAAGTTTGGTGTAATTCCAAAAGTTTCATCTTGAAAATCGGGATTTTCTGTAATTCTAAAACTAAAATGATTGTGATTTATTGACATTTTTCTTGTTTCTTTAATTTTTTCAATTTTACTTTAACAATTTTGTTTTGAATAGCGATTATTTTTTCGGTCGTAATATTTTTATTCTCGAAAACCCATTTGGTATAAACTTCTTTCTTGATTGCTGTTGCAAATGGAATTTGCCACAATAAATCTTGACTTTCGAGTTTCTTTAACAAATAATGAATTGGCAAACCATTTTTTTCGTCTTTCGAGAAAATTCCAGCCAAAACAAAATAAGGCATCATATTTTTTGCAGGCACAATTTTGACGTTTTTATTCAAATCAAAATAATCTTTGAGAACAAGGTTGATTTGAGTTAGTTTGTGCATAGGTAAAAAACATATTTGAAAAATCATTACAAATCAATAGTTGAATCAAAAAAACGTTTCAATCCAGAAATTGTTTGCTGAAAACTTTCGGATTTATTAATATCAATTTTAATAAAAGGTGCAATTCTTTTGGCTCCACCAACTTTTTGAAATTCTGGAATCAATCTTTTTATCTCATCACTTGCATTACAAATATCAGGATTTCTGTATTTTGCCTTTTTAATATAATTTAAATAATTAAATTTTGGATATGCCTTGTTTAAAGCGACAAAATCTCCAATATACCAAGATTCGAGTTCTTTACATATAATTCTTACCAATTTAGGACAAGTGCCATTTTCATTACAAATATTTAGTAATTTTTGTTTTAAAACCTTACAATCTGAACTATCTTGGTCTTGCATCACAACTATTCCAACAGATTCGTGATTCCAATTACTTAAGTATTTGACTTTAGAGGGAATATTTTTCTGCAAATCATTTTTTCCTTCGAAACTTCTTATAAAATAATTATTGTTTAATTCCCAAGGTTTTTCCATTACATTTGGCAACAAAATTGTTAAAAACTCTTTCATTGATGTCTCTTCGACCAATATTTCAATTCTAGCCATTATTTTCTAGTTTTTTGGTCCACTTCCAATAAAATAATTTTGTTTCCACAAATATCCCAATTTATCTCCTTCTTTAAATAAGCTTACAATTGCTAGATCTTCAGTTGCTCTTTTAATCGTTGTGTAACCATTTTGCTTTTTTAGCCAAAATAATTCATTTACTTCAAGTGCGTTAACGAAATCCGGCGAGTGAGACGATATAAAAACTTGTCCACCTCGATTTGCATAATCTCTAAATTCTTCTGCTAATTCTACTAATAATTCTGGATGTAAATAATTTTCTGGCTCTTCGATACACAATAACGGATGTGGTTTTGGGTCATTAAGTAATACTAAATAAGCAAACATTTTAATGGTTCCGTCAGAAACGAACCTTGATATAAATGGATCTTTAAAGCTTCCATCACTAAATTGTAAAACAATTCTTCCATCGATAGTTTCAGTTGCTTCAACTTTATCTATTCCAGGAACTCTTTCTTTCATTTTGTCTAGTATTTTTTGAAAAGTTGTTGGATAATTTTCATATATATATTTAGTTACTTGAGCTAAATTATCTCCAGTTGTAGATAAATGTTCACTTAAACCCGTATCTTCAATATTCTGCGCTGCTTGAATCTGAAAATTTGAAACATACCAATTTTCCAATAATCTTCTAAAAGAATTAATAGCATTAAATTTCTGAAATTGTCCAAGACCTTTTATAGCAAGTATTTCTGGACTATCAAGTATTTGTTCTTCCCGTTGCTCTTTAAATTCTTGTTTGGCAGTTTCAAATTCACTTTCATTTACAATTGCGTATCCTTTTCCGTAAGAAAAATCTAAAAATCTGTATGGTCTACCAGTTTGTCCTCTGCGATAACTTAAAATTTCTTTAGTTACTACTGGATGATTATTCTCGCCAATACCGACTGAAAGTTCGTAAGTAATTAATGGTTGCTTACTTCCATCTATGTCAGGATTTCTAAATTTAATTTCAATTTCAATATCACCACTCCCGTTTCTTGAATAAACTTCTTTATAACCACCTCGTTTATTTAATGCGGTTTTGACGTTACTTTTAAGAGCATCACTCATAAAACCAAATACTTCAAATAAAGTAGATTTACCAGAACCGTTAGCCCCTAAAAAAACACACATATTAGGTAAATCTCTAATTTCAGTTGATTGATAAACCTTGAAGTTTTTTATTCTAATTTTTTCAATTTTCATTTGACTAATTTTTGTAAAGATATAAATATATAAACTAATTACATTTTTTTAAACCATTACATATTACGTCGATATTGCCCACCAACTTCAAAAAGCGCACTCGTAATCTGCCCCAAAGAACAAACCTTGGTCGCTTCCATTAATTTATCGAAAAGATTTTCGTTTTTGATGGCAGCGTTTTGCAAAATCGCAATGTGTTCGGCAACTTTTTTGGCACTCGACGAATGCAAACTTGCCAACATATCGATTTGATATTGTTTTTCGGTTTCGGTGGCACGAATAACTTCGGCAGGTACAACTGTTGGCGAACCTTTAGAACTCAAAAAAGTATTCACGCCAATAATCGGGAATTCGCCATTGTGTTTCAGGGTTTCGTAATACAAACTTTCCTCTTGAATTTTGCTGCGTTGGTACATTGTTTCCATTGCACCAAGTACACCACCACGCTCGGTAATTCTTTCGAATTCTAACAAAACTGCTTCCTCAACCAAGTCGGTCATTTCTTCGATTATAAACGAACCTTGAATTGGATTTTCGTTTTTTGCCAAACCTAATTCTTTATTAATAATCAATTGAATTGCCATCGCACGACGAACCGATTCTTCGGTTGGAGTAGTTATCGCTTCGTCGTAAGCATTGGTATGCAGTGAGTTACAGTTGTCATAAATAGCATAAAGTGCTTGCAGAGTGGTTCGAATATCATTAAAATCGATTTCTTGAGCGTGCAACGAGCGACCAGAAGTTTGAATATGGTATTTCAACATTTGCGCTCTTTCATTGGCTCCATATTTATTCTTCAAGGCTTTTGCCCAAATTTTCCTGGCAACACGACCAATTACAGCATATTCTGGATCGATTCCGTTTGAGAAAAAGAACGATAAATTTGGTCCAAAATCGTTGATGTTCATGCCACGACTCAAATAATATTCTACATAAGTAAAACCATTTGAAAGCGTGAATGCCAATTGCGAAATCGGATTCGCTCCAGCTTCGGCAATGTGATAACCCGAAATCGAAACCGAATAAAAGTTTCGAACGTTTTGAGTAATAAAATATTCTTGAACATCACCCATTAAACGCAACGCAAATTCGGTCGAGAAAATGCAAGTGTTTTGTGCTTGGTCTTCTTTAAGAATATCGGCTTGAACGGTTCCACGAACTTGGCTTAATGTTTTGGTTTTAATTTCGTTATAAACATCATTTGGCAAAACTTCGTCGCCAGTTACACCTAATAAAAACAAACCTAAACCGTTATTTCCAGCAGGGATTTCGCCTTGATAACTTGGTCGAACGATTCCTTTTTTCTTATAAATTTCCTTTATTTTTTCAAGAACTTCGAATTCAAGATTGTTTTCTTTAATATAAATTTCGCATTGTTGGTCGATGGCTGCATTCATAAAAAAACCAAGCAACATTGGTGCTGGACCATTTATTGTCATCGAAACCGATGTCATTGCGTGAACCAAATCGAAACCCGAATACAATTTTTTAGCATCGTCAAGGCAACAAATAGAAACTCCTGCATTTCCGATTTTTCCATAAATATCTGGTCGAACGTGCGGATCGGCGCCATACAAAGTTGGGCTGTCAAATGCTGTAGATAGTCGTTTGGCTGGCAATCCTGCACTTACATAATGAAAACGTTTGTTGGTTCGTTCTGGTCCGCCTTCGCCTGCAAACATTCGGCTTGGATCTTCGCCTTCACGTTTAAAAGGATACAATCCAGCAGTAAACGGAAACTCGCCTGGTACATTTTCTTGTAAATTCCATTTTAGAATATCGCCCCAAGCTTCGTATTTTGGTAAGGCTACTTTTGGAATTTGATTATTTGATAATGAAGTTGTTTGGGTTTTAATTTCGATGACTTTATCTCGAACTTTAAAACTATAAATCGGGTTTTTGTATTTGCTTACTTTTTCGTTCCAATTCAAAATTATTTCCCAGTTGTAAGCATCAAGATTCATCTTTACTTTTTCAAATTGATTAAGTAATAAATTAACAAAAACTTTTTGGTCTTCTAAAATTTGTCCCTCGACTGCGCTCGGGAAGACAGAATCACTATCAATTCCAGTTTTGTTTAGTGAAGGAACTTTTCCTGATACTGAATGTAAAGTTTTATAAATTCCAAATAATTTTTGAGCCACTTCGACCTGAGTTTTGGCAATTTCATCGTATTTGCGATTATTTTCAGCAATTTCTGATAAATAACGAGTTCTATGAGGCGGAATTACATAAATTTTCTCGCTCATTTCACGAGTTATTTGGAAAGTCGATTTTAAATCAGCACTTGTTTTTTCGACAATTTTATCCATTATCGATTTGTACAATGTGTTCATTCCAGGATCGTTAAACTGCGAAGCAATTGTTCCGAATATCGGCATTGCATCTGGGTTTTCGTCCCAACGATTGTGGTTGCGTTGGTATTGTTTTTTGACATCGCGAATGGCATCGAGTGCGCCACGTTTATCAAATTTATTTAAGGCTACTAAATCGGCAAAATCTAACATATCGATTTTTTCGAGTTGGGTTGCAGCTCCAAATTCTGGTGTCATTACATATAAAGACACATCAGAATGATCCATAATCTCGGTGTCGGATTGTCCAATTCCTGACGTTTCAAGAATAATTAAATCATATTCGGCTGCTTTTAAAACTTGAATTGCTTCTGCAACATATTTTGACAATGCCAAATTAGATTGACGAGTTGCCAACGAACGCATATAGACTCTTGGGTTATTAATTGCATTCATTCGGATTCTATCGCC
>JAYVBR010000564.1:0-2158 GCA_043750395.1 Bacteroidota bacterium
TTTGCAGTTTTATTCCAATCATTTGAATGTTCATTTTGTTTCGAATGTCGATGGCGATCACGTTCAAGAAATTATTAAGAAATTGAATCCAGAAACAACTTTGTTTATAATAGTTTCTAAAACATTTACAACCCAAGAAACTTTGACCAATTCAGAAACCATCAGAAAATGGTTTTTGAAATCGGCAACACAAACAGATGTTGCTAAACATTTTGTTGCCGTTTCTACAAATATAAAAAATGTAACCGAGTTCGGAATCGATCCAGAAAATGTTTTCCCGATGTGGGATTGGGTTGGCGGACGATTTTCACTTTGGTCAGCCGTTGGATTATCTATAAGTTTAGCAATTGGTTTCGAAAATTTCGATAAATTATTGAAAGGCGCAAATGAAATGGACAATCATTTTAAAAACGAAAGTTTTGATAAAAATATTCCAGTTTTGCTGGCTTTAATAAGTATTTGGTACAACAATTTTTTTGGAGTAGAATCAGAAGCTTTGATACCTTACACCCAATATTTGCAAAAACTAGCACCATACTTGCAGCAAGGCATTATGGAAAGCAACGGAAAAAGCGTTGGTCGTGACAGAAAAATTGTTAATTATCAAACGGGAACAATTATTTGGGGCGAACCAGGAACCAATTCTCAACATGCCTTTTTCCAATTGATTCATCAAGGCACAAAGTTAATCCCAACTGATTTTATTGGATTTGTAAAACCTTTATATGGCGATAAAAACCATCACGATAAATTAATGTCAAACTTTTTCGCTCAAACCGAAGCTTTATTGAACGGAAAAACTGCCGAACAAGTTCAAGCCGAATTCGACAAACAAGGTTTAGATTCACAAAAAGCAGATTATTTATTGCCGTTTAAAGTTTTTGAAGGCAATAAGCCAACCAATACTTTGTTAATAAAAAAATTAACTCCAGAAACCTTGGGTTCGTTGGTTGCAATGTATGAACACAAAATTTTTGTACAAGGCATAATTTGGAATATTTTTAGTTTTGACCAATGGGGTGTTGAATTGGGCAAGCAGTTGGCGAACACTATTTTAGAGGAAATTAACACGAAAACAATAAAAAATCACGATAGTTCGACTGCGTTTTTGCTAAAAAATTATTTAGAAATTAACAGTTAATTCAAACCTTCAAGAGAAATGATTAAATATTTTTCTAAATTAAAGCATATTTGTTACGAATAATTGAAATTTGATTAAAAATGCACAAATTCATTGTTAACTTTTTCTTAACATATAAAAGAAAAGAATATCAGACATTTGCACAAAATTAATAAACAAAACAAATATGAAAAAGATTGTAATTATCTTTACCTTATTGTTCAGTTTTTTAGGTTTTTCACAAGTTACGAAGTCGTCGATTTCGGGAATTGTAAAATCTGAAAAAGGGACAACTGTTCCAGGAGCGTCAGTTCTTGTAGTTCACACACCAACAGGAACGAAGTATTCGACTAGTTCTGATTTTGATGGATCTTTTGCGGTTCCAGCAATAAGACAAGGTGGACCTTACACGGTTAAAGTAACTTTTATGGGTTACAAAACTGCCGAAGTTTCAGACATTAATGCAAACTTAGGAAGCAACGTTACCGTAAATGTAGTTTTGGTTGACGAACTAAGTACATTGAAAGAAGTTGTAGTAAAAGGAAAATCTGGCGGAAGCGCATTTTCTAAAAACCGAACAGGAGCTTCGCAGCAATTTTCAACAAGAGAAATTAATGCTGTGCCAATTATTGGTGCTCGTTCGATAACTGCAATCACAAAATACAATGCCAATGCTGGTGCCAATGGTACTTTTGGAGGTCAAGACTCTAGAGCTAACAACTTTACAATTGATGGTTCTGTTTTTAATAATGGTTTTGGTCTTGGAGGAGAAACTCAAGCAGGTGGTCGTACTGGTTCAACAGCAATTTCATTAGATGCAATTGAACAATTGCAAGTAAATATTGCACCATTTGACGTTCGTCAATCAGGTTTTACTGGTTCAGGAATCAATGCTGTAACTCGTTCAGGAACCAACTCTGTTGAAGGTTCTGTTTATGCTGCTACTAGAAACAATAAAAAAGGATTTATAGGAACTAAACCAGGAAGAGTTGAAATCGTGCCTGGAACATTTGAAGAAAAAACTTATGGTGTTCGTAT
>JAYVBR010000565.1:0-23287 GCA_043750395.1 Bacteroidota bacterium
CACTAGCAAAACAATACCCAATTGACTTAGCACTTATAGATAACTTTATAGACACACATAGCATAAATGTTTCATCAGATATGAATTTAAATTTCGAAGAAGTTTTAAGTTCAAATTTGAATTCAATTCGAAACCAAACAACCTATCCTTTAATGATAAAACTGGTTACAATTGAGAATGTTGCTCACAAAATATATTATTTACCATTAAGAACTGGAACTCAATTGTCTTGTACCAATCAAAGTAAAGTAATATGTTCTTATAAAGGATTAACTCTTGAAAATAATATTTTTGATAGTAATGATGGTTTTTTGAAATTAAATTTACCTCAAACTATAAGAGGTTGGCAAGAAATAATTCCACTATTCAAATCTGGAAATTATTCGCTAAACTCCAATGGTTCTGTTAATACATCAACAGATTTTGGTGCTGGTGTAATGTTTTTGCCATCGGCTTTAGGGTATTATAATCAATCAACGAGTAAATTTCCAGAATATTCTCCTTTGATTTTCACATTTAAGCTCAGACACGTTGAATAATTGAAAACAAAAAACCGTGAAAAATTAAATTTCCTCACGGTTTTTTTATTGTCCAAAAGTTTAAAAAACTACATTCTTTCAGGAACTTCAATGCCCAATAATTTAAAGCTAGATTTAATAATATCAGCTACTTTTTTGGACAATTGCACTCTAAAAATCTTTTTATCCAGATTTTCTTCACCAAGAATTATTACATTCTGATAAAACGAATTGTATTCTTTTACCAAATCATAAGCATAATTAGCCAATAAAGCTGGACTGTGATTGTGCGCTGCATTTTGAATTATTTCTGGATAAAGTGCAATTTGTTTTAACAATTCTTTTTCTTTATTGTGTAATTCTGGCAAAATTACTTCGTTTGCAAAATCAAAATTCGCTTTTCTAATTATAGATTGAATTCGAGCATAAGTATATTGAATAAATGGCCCAGTATTTCCAGCAAAATCAACAGATTCCTCTGGATTGAACATCATCGATTTTTTTGGATCTACTTTTAACATATAATATTTCAATGCACCAAGACCAATTGTATTGTACAATTTGGCTTTTTCATCATTAGAATATCCTTCGAGTTTGCCTAAATCTTCTGATAATTTTTGAGCAGTTCGAGTCATTTCTACCATTAAATCATCTGCATCGACAACGGTTCCTTCACGCGATTTCATTTTTCCGGTTGGCAATTCAACCATTCCATAGGAAAGATGAAAAAGGTTTTCAGACCAATCAAATCCGAGCTTTTTAATGATTAAAAACAAAACCTTAAAATGATAATCTTGTTCGTTGCCAACGGTGTAAACCATTCCGCCAACATCTGGAAAATCTTTAACACGCTGAATGGCTGTGCCAATATCTTGCGTCATATAAACTGCCGTTCCGTCGCTTCGCAAAACAATTTTTCTGTCCAAACCTTCGTCGGTTAAATCTATCCAAACCGATCCGTCTGGATCTTTTTCGAAAATGCCTTTTTCGAGTCCAATATTTACAACATCTTTCCCTAAAAGATAGGTTTTGCTTTCGTAGTATTTACTGTCAAAATCGACTCCTAAATTTTTATAAGTTGTATCAAATCCATCATAAACCCATTGGTTCATTGTTTTCCAAAGTTCGATAACTTCTGGTTTTCCAGCTTCCCAATCTAAGAGCATTTGTTGGGCTTCGATGATAATCGGAGCTTGTTTTTTGGATTCTTCTTCGGTTTTGCCAGATTGCATTAATTCTGCAATTTCTGCCTTATAAATTTGGTCAAATTTCACATAATAATTCCCCACCAATTTATCGCCTTTTAAACCAGAAGTTTCGGGAGTTTCACCTTTTCCAAATTTTTGCCAAGCCAACATCGATTTACAAATATGAATGCCTCGATCATTGATAATCTGAGTTTTATAAACTTTTTTGCCCGATGCTTTGATTATTTCGGCAACCGAATAGCCCAATAAATTATTTCGAACGTGACCCAAATGCAAAGGTTTGTTGGTGTTTGGCGATGAATATTCGACCATCACGGCTTTCTCATTTGCAGTAGCGGCAACAAAACCAAATTGCGAATCATCTTTTATTTTATTGAAGAAATCAATGTAATATTCATCAGCAATTACGATATTCAAAAATCCTGAAACGACGTTAAATTTAGAAACTTCAATAACATTTTCGACCAAAAACTGACCGATTTTGTTTCCTAATTCAACAGGATTGGATTTTATTTGCTTTAAAAGCGGAAAAAGAACCATTGTAATATCGCCTTCAAACTCTTTTCTGGTGGCTTGAAACTCGAATTTATCAATAGAAATATCGAATAAAGTTTGAATTGCAATTGAAATTTGTGGCGAAAGAATTGAGTTTAGAGACATTTTAAATGATTTTTTAAGATTGCAAATATAAGAATAATGAATGAATTAGAAATGGAATATTTTTTTTGATTTTTTTGCTTTTTAGGAATGATTTAAGACAATTTATTGATTTAATGATAATCGGAAAAAACCGTATTATATCGATTATATGTGAATTATATCGATATTATTTACTTTTTAACGGTATTTTTTTAGTTTTTAAATAATTTTTTGTATACTTTTGTAATCTAAATTTTTTGTATGGAAAAGTTAATTTTTGTCTTAATTGCACTTTTTACTTTAAATGTAAATTCACAATTCATTTCGGTTACGCCAAATACTAATTCGACACAAATTGTTAATACTATTTTGTTGAATGGTGGTTGCGTTGGTGCGACGAATATAACGACAAGAACAGGAACTGATTTTGGAAGTTTTAACGGAATAGGAAGTTTTACAAATACCAATCCTAGTTTTCCGATGACTAAAGGAATTGTTTTGAGTACAGGAAATATTTCTAGTGCAGCTGGTCCGAACAGCACAACTCTCGATGAAGGTACGACTGCTTGGACTGGCGATGCCAATTTGGTAACTGCTTTAGGAAATCCAGCAGCTAATTATTTAAACGCATCTGTTTTGGAATTCGACTTCACGCCTATTTCTCCAAATTTTAGTTTTGATTTTATTTTTGCATCCGAAGAATATGGTGGTTTTCAATGCGCTGGTTTTCCTGATGCTTTTGCTTTTTTATTGACAAATACAAACACAAACACAACTACCAATTTGGCTGTTTTGCCAAATATAAATACACCTATTACAGTTGAACAAGTTCGAGACAATGCTTTTAATAGCACTTGTGGATCGAATAATGCTAATTTTTTTGGTACTTTTTATGGAGGTTCGAATGGAAATATTTCGCCAACTAATTTTAATGGGCAAACAAAATTATTAACAGCTTCGTCTACTTTAATTCCTGGAATTACTTATCATATTAAATTGGTAATTGCCGATAGAAATGATGTTAAATATGATTCTGCAGTATTTGTTTCGGGAACAAGTTTCAATATTGGGCAAGATGTTTTAGGACCAGATGTAACAGTTGCTAGTGGAAATGCAGCTTGTTTTGGGTCGAATTACACTATTCCGTCAGGTTTAGATCCATTGTTATACGACTTTGAATGGACAAGAGTTGGTAATACATCAGTTTTAGGAACAACAGAATCTTTGGTGGTTACGTCATCAGGAAATTATCAATTGTCTTATAAAAAGAAAACTAGTATTTGTGAACCAGAAATTAATACTATAAACATAGAGTTTTATCCCGAAATAAAAACGATTGCACCTATAAATATCATCAAATGCGAAATTGTTGGCGCAACAAGTTATTCTTTTAATATTGCTCAGAATACTCCAATTTTATTGGCTGGGTTACCTGCTTTACCTACAACAACAACGATTCAATATTTTTCTGATATTTTATGTACTTTACCGATTTCTAGTCCTTATGTTATTATTTCGGCAACACCAAATCAAATTGTGTTTGTAAAAATTACCAACACGATTACAAATTGCTTTACCGTAAAATCATTTGTTTTAACAACTTCACCCGAAACAACAATAAATCCAATAAATGGCGGCGTTATAACTCTTTGTGAATCGGCAGTTAATTCAGGAACACAATCCATTGCTTTTGGCAGTTATGACACTTCTTTCCTTGGATCGCCTCTACTATCATCTCAATTTAATGTAACTTATTATTTAACTTCTGGTGCTGCAAATGCTGGAACAACAGGACAATTAATAAAAACTGGATATACTGTTAGCAATGCAACAACAATATGGGTTCGGGTCGAAAACAAAACTGATGTAAATTGTTTTAAAACAAGTTCGTTTGTTATAAACGTTGCACCAAAGCCAGAAATTATTACAGAATTTAAGAATGTTTATGTTTGTACGAGATATATTTTACCAGCTTTGGTTCCTATAACTGCAATTTATTCGTCGCAAAATAATGGAGGCGGAACAATATGGCCTGTGGGAACTATTATAACGAAACCACTATCAATAAATTTTGTTGATGTATTTGTTACTTTAAACACACCAAATTGTCCCGATAGTGCTAGCTTTAGAATTGTTTTTGTTGATATAAATGAAATTGATACACCCAATATTAACAATTGTGATAAATTTATAGTTCCATCATTGCCTTATGGCGATTTTTATAATGCTTCTCATTTGAATGGTGGAACTGGCGGAACCAAATTTATTCCAGGATCGGCATTGACTTCGCCACAATCTCAGACAATTTATTTTTATTTTGAATCTTTAGATGAACCAAATTGTTTTATTGAAAATTCATTCACAATAAATATTGACCCAAGTCCTGTTTTACCAGAATACGAAAATATATACAAATGTGTTGGAGAATTTTATACCTTATTGCCATTAGATAGAGTTAAAAATC
Organism: Bacteroidota bacterium; assembly: GCA_043750395.1. Lineage (GTDB taxonomy): Bacteria > Bacteroidota > Bacteroidia > Flavobacteriales > Flavobacteriaceae > Flavobacterium. The sequence goes on from JAYVBR010000565.1 coordinate 4,830, forward strand.
CAATAATTAATTACTACAATAGTGACACATTTATACCAGCAAATATTATTCCAGAAGGAACAAGAATTTTGGCTACCCAAACTATTTATGTTCACGCAGAATCTGGATTATTGCCTTGCACTGATGATGATATTTTTACTGTTTTTGTTGGTTTGCCTGCTCCAACAGCAGTTATTGAATGCGAAAAATATACTTTACCTGCTTTGCCAGTTGGTAAATATTATCCAAATTCTGGTGGGCCAAGTGCCACTAACATTGAAATTACAGTTGGAACAATAATAGATAGTTCTAGAAAAATTTATCATTATGCAAAATCAGACCCTAATGATTTGCCAGTTTCTCTTTGTGTTTATGACGAAGGAATAGACATTAAAATAGTTTTGCCAATTGTGCCAACAACAGTTGGTTTGAATGTTACAGCTTGTGGAATTTATAATTTGCCAACTTTGCCAATAATTCCAATAAACACAACTGTAAATCCTAATCAAGTATACCAACAATTTTCATATAATACAAAAGCCGACGGAACAGGAATAACAATAAATGCAAATTCAATAATTTCTGTGAGTCAGACAATTTATGTATTTGTAGAAGATGGAACTTGCAAAAGAGGTACACCATTAGTAATAGATATTAAACCTTACCCATTAATTCCATTATCTCCGATATATCCAAAATGTGAAACTTTTTCATTAGCAAAACCAACTAATGTAGAGTTTTATTATGGACCAAATAGAACTGGTGGAATTATTCCAGATAACACAGTTTTTACACAAGATATTAGAATTTACGCCTATTCAGAAACTTCTGCAACACCACCTTGTGGATTGGATTATCCAATAGATATTCAAATTTATTTTACAAAAGCAATTCAATATCTAAATGTTACACAATGTATTAATTATACATTGCCTGCAATTGTTCAACCAACACCCGATGATAATAACCAATATTATAGTGCGCCAGGAAGGAATCCATCTGATTTAATTCTTGCAGGAACGGTAATAAGTAGCAGTCAAACAATATATGTAAATAATCGAAAAACGGCAAGGTTTTTATGTGAAGACGAAAAATCATTTACTATAACCATAGATCCAAACCCAATAGTTTCTCAACCAGCAGCTGTTATTTCTTGTGATAGTTATATTTTACCAGCGGTTTTAGTTGGAAATTATTTTAGTGCAAGTGGCGGTTTAGGAACGAAATATTTGGCTGGAGATACTATTAACTCAACACAGACTTTGTATGTATTTGCAGGAAACTCTAGCCAAGCAAACTGTAGAACTGACCAAAAAAGTTTTAGCATAACCATAAATAAAGTCGATAAATTAGTAGATGTTTCAAGATGTTACAGTTATCCCTTATCAACGTTGATAAGTGGTAATTATTTTTCAGGTCCAAATGGAACTTTACCAATAACAAATAACACAATTACTACTTCACAAAAAGTTTATATTTGGAAAAGATTTCCTACTGGACCAGGAACTTTTTGCGAGAGCGAAACTAGTTTTTATGTAACAATTACTCCTGCGCCAAGTGTCAATGTAAGTAATATTCTGGTTGCAAACAGAACTTTTTGCGATACTGATGGGTCGAATGATGGTAAATTTTTAACAAATTTAATACAATTCAATTCCTCGATTCTTGGTTTGCAAACTGGAAATGAATTTTCGGTTGCCTATTTCGAAACTTTATTCGATGCTAATTTGAATGTAAATCCAATAATTGCTCCAACATTCTCTCAGACTATTTTTGTTCGTGTAAACAACAATACTTTGTCACCAAGTTGTTATGATGTAAAACCGCTAAATATTATTATTAATAAATTACCAGAACCAACAAATCCCGAAAAATTAATTATTTGTATTAGTAATGAAACTGGAGAAATTTTAAATTCTGTAAATATTGATAGTGGTTTGAATGACAATGATTATACTTTTAATTGGACAGATAAAACTGGAATAACAATTAGCTCGGCAAGTAATTTACCAGCAATAATTGTTGCAGGAACTTATTCGGTTATTGCTACAAATAAAATAACTGGATGCGTTTCGGAGAAAGTTACAACAACTGTAATTTTATCTCAAATTGCAATTGCCAGTCTTGCATTGAGCGAAAATTTCTCTGACAATCAAGTTGTTACAGTTGCAACAATTGGAGTAAATGGTGGATCAGGCAATTATGAATATCAATTTGATGAAAATAATTATCAAGACAGTAATATTTTTAATAACGTGCCGTTTGGAGAACACGAAATCACAGTCAGAGATAAAAATGGTTGCGGTTTAACTAGTGTTTTTGTAACCGTAATTAATTATCCAAAATATTTTACCCCTAATAATGATGGAGCTAATGATATTTGGAACATTATTGGTCTTGAAAATCAATTGACATCGAATGTTTTTATTTTTGACAGATCAGGAAAATTATTAACTCAAATAAAACCATACGGAACGGGTTGGGACGGAAAATATAATGGCGAACTTATGCCGTCTACTGATTATTGGTTTGAAGTTAGTTATTTAGAAAATGGTATTGATAAAACATTTAAATCGCATTTTGCAATGAAAAGGTAATTATACTATTTAGACATATAAAATAGCCCAAAACTTTTTTATAAGTCTAAATGATATAAGTTAATATAAGCAAGTTCATTATAAAAGATTTATTCCTATTTTAAATCAAATAAAAAAGCCGACTATAAATCGGCTTTAAGAATACTATTTCCAAAATTAATTTAAAACAATCGAGTCATCGTAAAAAGTTACTTCGCCATCGTTAAGATTGTGCATGCCACCAATAATTCCGATTTCGCCATTTTTAATCATTTCGTTTAAAATTGGACTTCTTTGCATTATGGAATCAACAGTTCTTTTTACATTTATAGCTGCAACTTTTTCTACAAACTCTGAATTTCCAGAATTTCGATTTTCGATTACTGATTTTTCGTCGTATACTGCTGGTTGAATTTTAGATAATAATGCTGTTAAATTCCCCATTTCGACGTGATCGCAAGCACCTTTTACGGCTCCGCATTTCGAATGTCCGAGTACAACTATTATCTTGGAACCAGCAACTTTACATGCAAATTCCATACTGCCAAGAATATCTTCGTTGATAATATTTCCTGCAATTCTAACACTAAAAACATCGCCTAGACCTTGATCGAAAATCAATTCGGCCGATGTTCTTGAATCGATGCAGCTCAAAATTACTGCAAATGGATGTTGTCCGTCTGAGGTTTCGTTGGCTTGTTCTAATAAATTTCGGTTGGCTTTTAAATTATTTATAAATCGTTTGTTGCCTTCTTTTAAAATATCGATTGCAATTTTAGGAGTAATTGCGTCTTGTAATTGTTTATTTAATGTTTTCATAGTTTTTTATATTATATTTTTAAAATGGTAAATTGTTAAAAATCACAATTTGAAATTGATTGCGATTTGAGTTTTCTAATGTTTGAGCCATAAAACCAGCTTCGAGTTTAAAATTTTTATCTATTACAAATCCTACTGCACTATATAATCTGTTTCTATCAAAAATTGGTTTTTCTGAATTGATAAAAATTTCATTGTATAAAGATAGGTAAATAGCATTTTTTTCTAGAACTTTTTTGTTCAACGGAATATTAATTCCTAGAAAATATCTTAATCGCAATTGAAAATCATTTGCAATAAATCTTTCTTCTATTCTATAGCGATGTTGCAAAAACAATCTTCCAAAATTCTGTTTTGTGATGAATTGTTGGTAAATACGATGTTCATTGACCGACGATTTTTCGTTAGAATTTGAAATATATTTTTGTGTGTTAATAAATCCGTAACCCAACAATAAATTATTGTTATTTTCAATGAGATTGTAACCAATTCCGGTTCTTAATAACAATTGATTGGTATCGCCAACAAAATCATAGCTTCTCAACTGGATTTCATTTTGCCAATTCCATTTTTCGTTAATTTTTTGATTTCCGAAATAAATCAACCAATTTCCTGTTTCTGATTTTTGAGAAAAAGAAAAGTTATGTATCAATAATAAAAACAAAGTTAATTTGATAATTTTCATTTGTAAATTGAAAAAATTATTCAACAAAATGTTTTTCAACAAAAACGTGTTTGTCTTCTTCTCCAGTATTTTCTAATCCGTAAGCTAATTTGAAACCTACCAAACTTACATCAATATTATCTTCGACCGAACTAATATTTTTAAAATCCTGAATTAAATCTAGAACATCGTGCGCGATATAAATTGTTGCATTAGCATTAATTATTACTTTAGAATTTTCGGGAATTGACGACAAAGTAGATTTTATTGCTGCTTTATTAAGAAATGAAACTTCTTGAGCCAAGTCAATATGAATAATATCACCATCATGCAAACTTTCTTTTCTAAAAACGTAAGCTCGTTTAGAGTTACCAATTAGAATAAAAAGAATGTTTATTGCCATTCCTATTGCAACACCGTAAAGCAAATTGATAAAAACTACTGCTAAAAGTGTTACAATAAAAGGTATAAATTGATATATTTTATCTTTTTCCCAAAAATGTTTTACCGTTTTTGGATTGGCTAATTTATAACCAACCATTAGTAAAACTGCAGCTAGAGTCGCCAACGGAATTTTATTTAGAATTGTTGGTATAGCTAAAACACTAATTAGTAATAATAAACCGTGAATTATTGCAGACATTTTAGATTTTGCACCAGCTGCATTATTTGCCGATGTTCGCACAACCACCGATGTCATTGGTAACCCACCAAGAAGTGCGCTGATTATATTCCCAATTCCTTGGGCTTTTAATTCGACATTAGTATCTGTATATCGTTTTAATTTGTCCATTCTATCAGCAGCTTCAATGCACAATAACGTTTCTATAGAGGCTACAACAGCAATAGTAAATGCCACAAACAAAACTTTAGAATTGGTAATGGCCGAAAAATCTGGACTCACAAAAATATTTTTAAGTTCATCGAAAGATTTTGGAACGGGCAATTTTACTAAATGATCTTCTAGAATTGCAAAACCATTTTCTGATTGAATAAAATATTCGTTAAGTAAAATACCAGTAATTACAGCAACTAATGCTGCTGGGACAAGTTTTATTTTTTTAAGAAATTCAATTTTGTTCCAAGATATTAATATCGCCAAAGATACAATTGCAATAATTATTGAACCAACTTGAACGTGATTAACAATATTAAAAATCTCCGAAAATGTGTTTTGACCATCGGGTTGAAAAAAGTTTAAATCGCCCTCAAAATCGGGGTCATAACCAAATGCATGCGGAATTTGTTTTAGTATAATTATTACACCAATTCCAGCCAACATACCCTCAATAACATTATTAGGAAAATAATTTGAAATAGTTCCTGCTTTTACAAAACCTAAAATCAGCTGGAAAACACCCGCTAATAATACAGCTAATAAAAAAGCTTCGAAACTACCTAAGTCATTAATAGCGGCCAAAACAATTGCAGTTAAACCCGCAGCTGGTCCAGAAACAGATATATGTGACTTACTTAAAAATCCTACAACAATTCCGCCAATTACACCCGAAATTATTCCTGAAAAAAGTGGTGCACCACTGGCTAATGCTATACCTAAACACAATGGCAAAGCCACTAAAAAAACCACTAATCCTGACGCAAAATCAGAATTAAGGTTGGCAAAAAGATTTGTTTTTTTTGACATTTTTAAAATTTAAAATGATACGAATAATTACAGACTAAGTCTATAAATTTTGAAAATCAAGTAGTTTTAAATTTTTTCGGGAGGAAGTATTGTTATAGTTGTTGCTTCTTTATATTCTGAAATTAAACAAAAAGCATCAATTTTTGTAGTTTGATTATAAGATAAAAAAGCAAAATCAAGATTTTTATTCCCAATGAAATCTATTTTAAGATCTTTGGATTCTTTGGATTCTTTAGAATTTTCTTCTTCTTCATCTTGAAATTCTAATGCAATATTTTTATCGTTACAATTTTCAATAAAGTTGATACAACTCGCTGAAAATTGAAAACTAATAAATAGTAATAATAATAATATTGAATATAAATTTTTCACTTTGCGAAAATATAAAATTTTGCGAACTGAAAGTGTTACTTTAACATTTTGTTTATAAAAAAACTCCAATTTTAGATTTGGAGTTTTTAAATTTAATTTATCTAACATTTCGTTCTAATAATTCTTGCATTTTTGCTTTTCTATCAGCGGTTAAATCTTTGTATTTAACTTTTTGATCTTTACTCAAAAATTCAATAATTTTTCTATCGGTTGATTCTGATAATGCAACAATTTCAATAATTTTTTCGTCTTGCGGAATTTCTTTTTTGAATAAAATTGCTTGCTTTTTTTGGTTGTCTGCCAAAACCATTTGAACACCAATTACTTGAAGTTCGTCAAGTTTTAATTCTTCTTTGATTTTTGCAACTTCTTTGTCAAGTCTTTCTTTTTTAGATTTCTCGGACTCTTCAGCTGGTTTGTCGTCTCGTTGACCTTGACCAATTTGGTCAAAACCGCCACCTTGACCTCTACCGTTTTGTTGACCGCCAAAACCCCCGCCTTGTCCACCTTGCCCAAATTGTGCTGAGACAGAATTTATCGAAAAAGTCAATACTAAAATTGCTAATAATGTTTTTAATTTTTTCATAATATTAAATGAATTAGAATATTAAAGTCTGTTAACCTAAATAAGAAGTCCTAATTTCGAACTTTAAATCTAAATTTTAATATCAAATATTTGATATTAAAACTGGTTCTCCGTACAAGTCAAACTCTGTTGCTTCGGTGATTTTTATCATTGCAAATTCTCCGGTTTTTACAAAAAATTTGGTTGCATCAATCAGAACTTCGTTGTCAACATCTGGCGAATCGAACTCAGTTCTTCCTACAAAATGTGTGCCTTCTTTTCTGTCTATAATACATTTAAAAGTTTGACCTACTTTTTCTTGATTCAAATCCCACGAAATTTGAGATTGCAATTCCATTATTTCTTCCGATCGTTTTTGTTTTACATCAGCTGGAACATCGTCTTCAAGCAAATAAGCGTGCGTATTTTCTTCATGAGAATAAGCAAAACAACCCATTCTGTCAAATTTCATTTCTTGTACAAAATCTTTCAGAATCTCAAAATCTTCTTGCGTTTCTCCTGGATAACCAACAATTAAAGTTGTTCTGATTGCCATTCCTGGAACAGCTTCTCTGAATTCTTTTAATAATTTAGTTGTTTTTTCGCGAGTTGTTCCACGTCGCATTGATTTTAAAATCGAGTCAGAAATATGTTGCAACGGAATATCAATATAATTACAAATTTTAGGTTCACGTTTCATGATTTCTAAAACGTCCATCGGAAAACCAGTCGGAAAAGCATAATGCAAGCGAATCCATTCGATGCCTTCGACTTTGACCAAAGCTTCGAGCAATTCGCCAAGATTACGTTTTTTGTAAATATCTAAACCATAATAAGTCAAATCTTGAGCAATCAAAATCAATTCTTTAACACCATCTCGAGCCAACCCTTGTGCTTCTTTGACCAATTTTTCGATAGTTTGAGATATGTGTTTGCCACGCATTAACGGAATTGCACAAAAACTACAAGGTCGGTCACAACCTTCGGCAATTTTCAGATAGGCATAATTTTTTGGAGTTGTCGTAATGCGTTCGCCTAACAATTCGTGTTTGTAATCGGCACCTAAAGCCTTTAGTAAACTTGGCAATTCGGTTGTGCCAAAATATTGATCAATATTAGGAATTTCTTTTTCTAAATCTGGACGGTATCTTTCTGATAAACAACCCGTAACAAAAACTTTATCTACAATTCCACGTTGTTTTTTATCTGCATATTCTAGAATTGTATTGATAGATTCTTGCTTGGCATTGTCAATAAAACCACAAGTATTTATAACAACAATATTGCCTTCTTGTTCGTGGACAACATCTTTTCCTGAGGCTTTTAATTGCCCCATTAAAACTTCGCTATCATAGACGTTTTTGGAACATCCTAGGGTAATTACGTTGATTTTATTTTTTTTTAACGATTTGGTACGCATTTTATTTTTTAATTTGGATGCAAAAATACGAATTAAATTTTAAAATATTATAGCAGATTTGAAAAGGATTCAATCAAGAATTGCTTAAAAATTATATGGCTTTATTATTTCTTTTTTAAAAAATATTCATCGTGGGATTTATTTTCAATTACGATTGTATTTTTGCTTAAAAACTCGAAATTGTTTTTACTCATAAAATTTAGAATATCTACTTCGGAATTGAATTCAATTTCTTTTCCTTTAAAATCTGATATTTTTTTATTTTTATTGAAGAATTCTTGTTCTTGACCGTAATCCAATAAAACATTGTACTTATTTGAAAATAAATTAGAATCAATAGTAAATTGAATGTATTCTGTTGGAAGCTCTGAGATATTTATTCCATTTACAGTTTGTGAATAGCAGTTATCTATCACAAATATAAAAATTAGACTAATCAATAATTTAAATGTTTTTTTCATAAATTAACTTTTATAAACTAGTCTAACTCTTATTTTTAAATATTTTTTTACAACTCAAAAACCAAAGTCATTGTAACATTATTATTAATAGCTGTTGTTGTAGAATAATCAGTTAAACCTCTGTCAAAAAACTGTTGTTGCGATTTTCTTTTAGCATAAGCATAAGAAACATCAAGTTTGGTATCGCCCCAAGTGTATCCAAAACCTGTCGAAATTCCGTACAAATCGCCCATTATTTTTTTGTTCAAATAAGGACTTTCTTCATATTGATAACCACCACGAAGGCTCCATTGTTTTATTCGGTATTCGCCGCCAATTCTGTAATCTATTGTTCTTTTTAGGCTAGTTACTATATCATTATTTTTAAATTCGAAATCGTTTTTGGGACCAAAACTTACAAGATTATAATTTTTAGTAGAAACATCTAAACTAATTAATCCTTTTTTGCCAAAAATTTTACTCAAACTTCCAGTAATTTTACTTGGACTTTGCAATTGATAAGGTTCATAAACATTGACAACTTTTGGGTCTATATTAGTGAAATTGTCATCGGTAAATGTACTACTGCTTTGAATTGTTTGCACAGATTGGGTTAATTCGTCATTCAATTCATACCAAGTAGGAGATTGATACGCTAATCCGATACGGAAATCATTTTTTAATTTAGCAATTGCACCTAATTGAAATGAAAATCCAGAACCATACGTGTAAATATCATTAGTAAATTGAATAGATTTTATTCTATCAACTGCAATATTAGGGTTTGAATTTCTTTCAGTAAAAATTGTAGATTGTCTATAATCTGTAAAATGCGAATTTAGATTCAAACCAACACTCAACCAATCTTGATATTGACCTGAAACATTAAAATTTAAAATGCCATTGTAACCCTTTGAAATAAAAGAATTTTGTTGTGTATAATTTCCTCCTTCACGAATATTAGAATTATATCGTGTATTATTTACATTTGGAACATCAGGATTAATTAAAAATGATTGATATCCCAACCAGGCCTGTTGATCTGTAAAATTTAAATCATCATAACTCAAGTTTTCTAAATCTCCTAATGGGATTCCGCTTAGATTTCCATTTGCATTAGCATAACTTGTAAAATAATTAGCTAAAGAATTTTGATTGGTTCCAGACGAAAAAATATCATTATTGAAATTGCCAACATTTTCATAATTTGCTGCTAGCGAAAACTTTTTCCAATCGCTTTTTTTGTCATTATTTACGAATACAAAAACTCCACCAGCTTGATTTAATGTTACTGAGTTTTTATCAGAATTGGTTTTTGTTCCAAAATAATTGGTATCGTTTTTCAATATATTATCGCTCAAAGAAACGCTAAATTGGTTATTATTAAAAATTGCAGAACTTGCAGGATTTATATTTATAGCTGAAAAATCTCCACCCAAAGAGCCAAATGCACCACTCATTGCCTGAAAACGTGCTGTTCCGTTAATGCTAGTTTGAGACAATCTAACGGCGTCTGCAACATATTGTGCTTGAATATTTGCAACCGAAAATCCAAATATTAATAATGAGAAATATTTTTTCATTTTATAAAAATTTTAAAATTAGTCAAATAAAAACCTATGAAAAATCATTATTAACATAGGTTTTAAAATTTTTGAATATTAGCGTCTTCCGCCACCACCACTACTTGAACGTCCGCCTCCACCACCACTGCCTGATGAACTAGGCGATGAATAACTTGGTTGAGAATAACTTCTAGTTGATTGTGATTCAGTTCTAGTTGGTTGAGAATAACTTCTTGTCGGTGCCGATTCGGTTCTTGTATTTTGATTGTTATTATTCAAATTATTTGAATTTCTTATTGGCGTATATTCTCTTTCAGTATTCGATTGTGATCGTATTGTTTGATTATTCGAGTTTCTTATTGGCGTATATTCTCTATCAGTATTCAATTCAGAACGCGTTGGTTGATTATTATAATTTCTTATAGGCGTGTTTTCTCTTGAAGTACCAGCTAAGGCTCTTGTACCTGAATAATATTCGGTACTTCTGCCATTATTTCTTGTGCCGTTTGAACTGTAAGTTCTATCTATTGAATTGTTTCTTCTTGAATTATTTCCGTTGTATGCGTTTTCGTTAGAATATCTATTTGATGAAGATTCGCTGCGACGACCTCTTGAATTGTTATAAGAATATGTTCCGTTGTTGTCATGGTTTCTGTTGTTATTGTTGCCATTATAATTGTAATGATAACCGTTATTACCATAAAAATTGTTGTTGCAACCCAAGTTGTTTCCATACCAATTATTGCCATACCAATTATTGCCATACCAGCCATTATTCCAGCCATTATTACAACCTAAACCACCATTCCAACCACCAAAGAAAGGATCATTCCAGCCCCAACCATTGTTCCAGCCCCAATTGTTGCCATACCAACCGTTATTCCAACCCCAATTGTTGCCATAATAACTATTATTCCAACCCCAATTGTTTATTCCCCAGCCACCGCCATAAACATTGACAACAGTTGTTTCTGGATTGCTTCCCCAACTTGAATATCCTGATGCATACTCTCGGTTTTGAGTTTGAGTTGGCGTTTGATTCGCATTTGCAGTTGCATTAGGCGTCGAAGTATATGAATTTACATCAGTTAAAATTTCAGGATCTTTGCTTTCGTCAAGTAATTGTCCAAAATAGGTTTTTTGCTGCGGTTCGTTGGTAACAACATCATTTTGATTTTGAACCTGTGTTTGAGCTTGAACTGGTCGTCTATCTTCACTTCCGTAGATGCCATCGCGGTCATAATAAGATTTGTTTTGATAAGAGCCACAAGAAGTTATCATTATACCAAGCATTCCAAATATTGATAAAATGGAAGCTTTTTTCTGAGAAAATAAAATAGTTTTCATATCTATGGTTTTTTTTATTGTTGGACATTACAAAAATAGTTAGTTTTGCCAAACTATTTAGTTATTATTAAGTTAAACAATTTTTGTGCCAAACTATATTATATGAGCAAGAACCTTACAAAACGATCCGAAGATTATTCAAAGTGGTACAACGAATTGGTTGTCAAAGCCGATTTGGCCGAGAATTCAGCCGTTCGCGGTTGTATGGTCATTAAACCATACGGATATGCAATTTGGGAAAAAATGCAAGCCGAGTTAGATAGAATGTTCAAAGAAACTGGACATAGCAATGCTTATTTTCCTTTATTCGTTCCGAAAAGTATGTTCGAAGCAGAAGAAAAAAATGCTGAAGGTTTCGCTAAAGAATGTGCCGTTGTTACGCATTATAGATTAAAAAATGATCCAGACAAACCAGGTAAATTAATGGTTGACCCAAATGCAAAACTCGAAGAAGAACTAATTGTTCGTCCAACGAGCGAAGCAATTATTTGGAGTACATATAAAGGTTGGGTGCAATCTTATAGAGATCTACCACTACTAATTAACCAATGGGCGAATGTTGTTCGTTGGGAAATGCGAACCAGATTATTTCTAAGAACAGCCGAATTTCTTTGGCAAGAAGGTCATACCGCACACGCAACCAAAGCCGAAGCAATCGAGGAGTCAGAGAAAATGATGCACGTTTATGCTGATTTTGCCGAAAATTTTATGGCAATTCCTGTAATAAAAGGATTCAAAACCGAAACCGAACGATTTGCTGGTGCCGAAGAAACCTATTGTATTGAAGCATTGATGCAAGACGGAAAAGCATTGCAAGCAGGAACAAGTCACTTTTTGGGTCAAAATTTCGCAAAAGCATTCGATGTAAAATTCGCATCGGCTGAGGGCAAGCAAGAATATGTTTGGGGAACTTCTTGGGGTGTTTCGACTCGATTGATGGGTGCATTAGTAATGACTCATTCAGACGATAACGGATTGGTTTTACCTCCAAATTTAGCTCCGATTCAAGTAGTTATCGTACCGATATTTAAAACAGACGAAGAGTTTAACGCTATATCGCTCGTGGCAAATGAACTCGTGGCAGAATTCAAAAAATTGAAAATAGCAATAAAATTTGATGATAGAACCACTCAAAAACCAGGTTTTAAATTCGCAGAATGGGAATTGAAAGGTGTTCCGGTTCGAATTGCAATTGGTCCAAAAGATTTGGAAAACGGCACTTTTGAAGTTGCAAGACGTGATACATTAACAAAAGAAATAAAACCAAAAGAAGGAATTGTACCCTATGTTAATGAATTATTAGCCCAAATTCAATCAGATTTGTTTAATCGCGCTTTGACTTATAGAGACAATCACATTACCGAAGTGCATTCATTCGAAGAATTCAAAGAAGTATTAGAAAACAAAGGAGGATTTGTATCTGCACATTGGGATGGAACGGCAGAAACCGAAGAAAAAATTAAGGATTTGACCAAGGCAACCATCAGATGCATCGCAATTGATAGGGTTGAAGAAGCAGGAAATTGTGTTTTAACAGGAATGCAATCTATTGGTAGAGTGCTATTTGCAAAAGCGTATTAAAAAAAGATAAAAAAAAGGTAAAAATATTTATTTAAATTATTGCGAGAACAAAAAATAGGTGTATCTTTGCACTCGCAATATAGAAATATTGGCCCGTTCGTCTATCGGTTAGGACGCATGGTTTTCATCCATGTAAGAGGGGTTCGATTCCCCTACGGGCTACAATTAGTTGTAAATAAGTTTTATAAAATAAGAGTTTGGTGTCTCGAATTTTTATTTTATTAGTAAAAACCAAAGTGTTCGTCGAGACGAATATGGGAGGTTTTACTTTTTTAACTAGTAGTTTATAAATAATTATTACAATTAAAAAAAGAAAAAATGGCAAATCATAAATCTGCTTTAAAAAGAATTAGAAGCAACGAAAAAAGAAGAGTACTTAACAGATACCAACACAAAACAACCCGTAATGCAATAAAAGCATTAAGAATGTCAACTGATAAATCCGACGCTTCTGCAAAATTATCATCAGTAATTTCTATGATTGATAAATTGGCTAAGAAAAACGTTATTCATGACAATAAAGCTTCTAACCTTAAATCTAAGTTAACTAAGCACGTTGCTAAAATGTAATTTTGTCACAAAACAAAATTTAAAAACCTTCTAAATTTTAGAAGGTTTTTTTTTGAAGTTTTTTTGAAATATTTTGTTTTAAATAATGCTTTTCTCGCCTGAAGGATAGCAGCAAAGTACCGAAGAACTGCGAATAGCCTGCCCTCGTTTTTGGAACGAGGGCAAGCCCAAAGAGATATTAAATTTATAACTTAAGACATTAAATTTATAATTTATTAACTGAAAATCAACATTTTAAGTTAATAAATTGTAAACTACGTCTTATAGTTTTTTTTATCAGAAATAAAGTGTACTTTTGCACCCATTAAAAAACACAGATGGAATCTATTAGAAACATTGCAATTATTGCTCACGTCGATCACGGAAAAACTACTTTGGTTGATAAAATTATGTATCACTGTCAGTTATTTCGCGATAACGAAAACACAGGAGATTTAATATTAGACAACAACGATTTAGAGCGTGAACGTGGTATTACCATTACATCTAAAAACGTATCGGTTCAATATAAAGGTACAAAAATCAACATTATCGATACGCCTGGTCACGCTGATTTTGGTGGAGAAGTAGAACGTGTATTGAACATGGCCGATGGTGTTTGCCTTTTGGTAGATGCTTTTGAAGGTCCAATGCCACAAACTCGTTTTGTTTTGCAAAAAGCAATCGATTTAGGATTGAAACCTTGCGTTGTTATCAATAAAGTTGATAAAGAAAACTGTACACCTGAAGAAGTTCATGAAAAAGTTTTCGACTTAATGTTTGAATTGGGTGCAGAAGAATGGCAACTTGATTTTCCGACAGTTTATGGATCTGCCAAAAACAACTGGATGTCAGACCATTGGGAAAATATTACTGATAATGTAGAAGCATTATTAGATATGGTAATAGAAAATGTTCCTGCTCCTAAAGTTTCAGAAGGAACGCCACAAATGTTAATTACATCTTTAGATTTCTCGGCTTTTACTGGTCGTATTGCGATTGGTAGATTAGAAAGAGGAGTTCTTAAAGAAGGAATGCCAATTTCTCTTTGCAAAAGAGAAGGTGTAATAATGAAATCTAGAATTAAAGAATTACATACTTTTGAAGGTCTTGGTCGCAAAAAAGTTCAAGAAGTTGTTGCTGGCGATATTTGCGCCATTGTTGGTGTTGAAGGTTTTGAAATTGGAGATACAATCGCCGATTTCGAAAATCCAGAAGCTTTGCAAACAATTGCCATCGATGAGCCTACAATGAGTATGTTGTTCACAATTAATGATTCTCCGTTCTTTGGTAAAGAAGGAAAATTTGTAACTTCTAGACACATTCGTGATCGTTTGACAAAAGAATTAGAAAAAAACTTAGCTATGAAGTTAGGCGAAACTGATTCTGCTGATAAATTTATGGTTTTTGGACGTGGCGTTTTGCATTTATCGGTTTTGATTGAAACAATGAGACGTGAAGGTTACGAAATGCAAATTGGTCAACCACAAGTTATTATCAAAGAAATTGATGGTAAAAAATGTGAACCAATTGAAGAGCTAACAATCGATTTGCCAGAAACACTTTCGGGTCGTGCAGTAGAATTTGTTACTATGCGAAAAGGCGAAATGCTTTCGATGGAAACCAAAGGAGAACGTATGATTGTAAAATTTAATATTCCATCTCGTGGAATTATTGGATTGCGTAATCAATTGTTAACCGCTACTGCTGGTGAGGCTATTATGGCACATCGTTTTATTGGATATGAGCCTTTCAAAGGAGATATTGCTGGACGTAACAAGGGTTCATTGATTTCTATGGAAAAAGGAAAAGCAATTCCGTATTCTATCGATAAATTGCAAGATCGTGGTAAATTTTTCGTTGAACCTAATGCCGAAATTTATGAAGGTCAAGTAATTGGAGAAAACTCTCGTGGAGATGATATGTGTGTGAACGTAACCAAAGAGAAAAAACAATCTAACGTTCGTTCGTCTGGAAATGATGAAAAAGCAAGAATTATTCCACCAATTATTTTCTCGTTAGAAGAAGCATTAGAATACATTCAAAAAGATGAATATGTTGAGGTTACTCCAAAATCTATTCGTTTAAGAAAAATTTATTTGAACGAAACCGATAGAAAAAGGTTTAAAGTATAGGTTTTTATATTATATTAAAATATTAAAATCCCAAATTGCTGAATTGCAGTTTGGGATTTTTTAGTTTCATAAATTATTATCAATAAAATGTTTACTTTTATTCTTATAAAATAATTTTATGGCAATAATTGTTAAATAAATATATGATGTTTTAATTTTTTAGGTTTTGTTGTAGGAAGTTGTGGATTTTCATAGTTTGGTTACTTATTTGTCATTTAGACGATTGGATAAATCTCATTAGTTGCTCGATTTATGTTATTTCTCCTATCGTCGAACCCGAGCCTGACACGAGCCTGAAAGTGCGACTGGCGAAGCAATGACAAATAGAAGTTTTATTTCAATGAAATAAAGAGTTTGAAATACCAACATTATTATAAAACATAATCATTTTATTCTATTTTTAAATTGGAATGTTTATTTTTTTAAAGTTTATAAACATTTAATATTTTCAAATATCAAAAAACCCTTATCAATTTAACGATAAGGGTTTTCTTTTTAATGATTAAAAATTTGCTCTATTTCGAAACCAAAACCGATTTGTTATAAACATTTTTATCAGTTACTAATTTTACGAAATAAGTACCAGATGATAATTCATTCGAATTGAAATCAACATAGTATTTCTGTCCAGAAACAGCATCTCCTTTGAAGATGTTGCTTATTAATCGACCATTCAAATCATAAACCTGAATATTTACAGATGTGTCATAAGTCAAACTAAACTCTATTTTAGAAACATCTTTCACAGGATTCGGATATACAACATAAATCAAAATCTGATTGTTTAGATCGATAGTATTAGTCGCTAAACTCGGATTGTTCAAAACCAAATAACCCAAATCTACTTGTCCGTTTTCGTAATTATTATTTATTGAATTTAATGCATCATAAACATCAGAAGCAGAATAATTTGTACTTTCTCCACCTAAAATTCTATTTGCAATATCAAGCACTTGGTTAACAGTCAATCCAGCAAATATTCCTGAATTTACAAATAAATCACCAAAAGACGATGTTGGCGAAGAAAAATCAGAATTGTTATTAAATGAAAGTGTCAATGTCAATGTAATTGCTTGTCCAGCCAATCCATTGTTATAAGCACTTGTCGGATTTAACATTGTGCCAGAACCCAATGGTCCAAAGAAATCACCAGAAGGTAAAAATCCTGAAATACTATTTGCATCGCTGAAGCTTAAAAAATTACTTCCTGAACCTACAAACAATCCACTTGGGAAAGTAGTTGCAAAATTATCAGATAAATAACAACTCCAACCACCATCAGAACAAGCTTGTCCATAAGCACCTCGTGGCACAGTTACATAACCACTACAAGGACCTTGCGATAATGTTACCCATTTATATTTCACACAACCATTTGCATCAGTAACTCTAACTTTCCAGGTACCAGCGTGTAAACTTGCTGTTTGTGTGTATTGAAATGGACTTGAATACCATTTATAAGCATAAGGAGCTGTACCTCCAGTTACGTTTGCAGTTGCAGTTCCGTATCCACCATAAACAGTAACATTGGTTTTGGTAATCACAATAGCAATTTGAGTAACGTTTGTAATTGTTACTGAATTACTTACAGTACAACCGTTTGCATCAGTTACAACATAAGAATAAGTTCCTGCGGCCAATCCATTTCGAGTAAAATTAGTGTTTCCATTATTCCATAAAATAGAGTGAGTTGGAGTTCCACCACTAGAAACTACTGTTATAGTAGCGTTATTTCCACCACAACAAGAAGGATTATTTGATGTATGAGAACTTACTAATTCTTCTGGTTCAGTAATTGTTACCGAAACATTGGCTTTACAACCATAATAATCGGTAATTAATGCAGTATAAGTTCCTGCTGATAAACCCGTTAAATTGAAACTTGTACTTCCGTTGCTCCATAAAATAGTGTGCGGCGCAACTCCGCCTGTTACTGTCGCTGTCGCAGATGCTGTATTTCCTCCAAAACAAAAAACGTTTGTATTTGAAACACTAGTAATCATTGCAACTGACGTAGTCAGTATTTCAGATGCAGTTTCGGTACAACCATTAGAATCAGTAATTATTACAGTATAAAATCCAGGTAATAATCCAGAAATTGATGCAGTTGTTGCTCCATTGCTCCATAAATAAGAATAAGGTGCTGTTCCACCAGATGCATTAGCATTAGCTGAACCATTTTCGCCAGAACAATCAGGATTCGTATATGATATACTCTCTTCCAATTTTAGTGGTTGTGTAATTACAACCGAAACGTTAGCAGTACAACCATTTGCATCGGTTATAACCGCATTATAAGTTCCTGCTGATAAACCAGTTAAAGCAAAAGTGGTACTTGCATTACTCCAAAGAATGGTGTATGGTGCAGTTCCGTTAGAAACTGATACATTTGCTGTTCCAGTAGTATCGCCATAACACAATAAGTTAGTTGATTCATAAGAAGTTACTAAAATTGTTGGCTGAGAAATTTCAACCGAAACATTGGCAGTACAACCATTTGCATCGGTTACAACCGCAGTATATGTTCCTGCTGATAAACTAGTTAAAGCAAAAGTGGTACTTGCATTACTCCAAAGAATGGTGTATGGTGCAGTTCCGCCTGATGCTGATGCTGTTGCAGTTCCGTTTTCGCCACTATAACAAGTCACATTAGTCGCTGTAACATCTGCTACTAACAAAGTTGGCTGAGAAATTTCAACCGATACATTAGCAGTACAACCCATTGCATCGGTAATTACCGCTGTATGTGTTCCTGCTGCAAGTCCAGTATTAGTAAAAGTAGTACTTCCGTTGCTCCAAAG
>JAYVBR010000566.1:0-5025 GCA_043750395.1 Bacteroidota bacterium
ATTTGCTTACCTGTTGCCATTACTAAAACTCTATAAATTTACACCAACAAATACGCCCAAGATTGTAATCTTGGTGCCAACCCGAGAATTGGTTGTACAAGTTGTCGAAGAAGTAGAAAAATTAGCCAAATACATGTCAATCAGAACGCTGGGAGTTTATGGCGGCGTAAATATAAATACTCAAAAAAAAGCAGTTTTCGAAGGCATAGATATTTTGGTTGGAACGCCAGGAAGAATCATGGACTTGGCGCTTGATGCCTATATAAGATTCGACGAAACTCAAAAACTAGTCATTGACGAATTCTACGAAATGTTAAATTTAGGTTTTAGAATTCAGTTGACTTCGATATTTTCGATGATGCGAGCCAAACGCCAAAACATTCTATTTTCGGCAACAATGACTGATGAAGTTGATGCAGTTTTAAACGATTTTTTCGATTTTCCAGAAGAAGTTACTTTGTCTCCTTCAGGAACGCCGTTGGAACAAATAAAGCAACTTTCGTATCATTTACCAAATTTCAATACCAAAATAAACTTATTGAAACATTTGCTCGAGGCAAATGAAGATATGTCACGAATTTTGGTATTTGTCAATAATAAAAAAATTGCCGATATGCTTCACGAACGCATTGAAGTTGATTTTCCTGATGAATTTGGCGTAATTCATTCCAACAAATCGCAAAATTATCGATTAACAACAATGGCAAATTTTCAAGATGGTCAACTTCGTGGCATAATCACATCAGATATTATGGCTCGTGGATTGGACATTTCGAATATTACACACGTAATTAATTTCGAAATGCCAGAAATGCCAGAGCAATATATGCACAGAATCGGTCGTACAGGTCGCGCTGATGCTACTGGAACAGCAATTAGTTTCGTAACGCCTCGCGAAGAAGAAATGAAATTCGAAGTCGAAGCATTAATGGAAACCGAAATCGAAATTTTAGAAAAACCTATCGATGTAGAAATTTCACTCGTATTGATAGGTCCAGAAAAAGAAAAACAAGTAGTAAAATTTTTGCTGAAAAACAAAAAACTCGATGGCGATGGTGCATTTCACGAAAAATCTGCTAAAAACAAAAAAGTCAATCTTGGTGGCCCATCTAAAACCAAGAAAAAAGTTTCGAGTTCTGTGAATAGAAATATTTTGAAAACTCGAGATAAAAAGCGGAAGGATAAGAAATAAATTCTGGTTGTAGGTTGTACGTTGTAGGTTGTAGGTTTGAGTTTTTATTATTATATTTGTTATTGAATTTAAAATTTAAAAGATATGTTAAATTTAGAACACAGAAAATTGAATTTTATTGAATCTTTTCTCCATATTAACGATGTTGAAATCATAGATAGACTTGAAAAAGTAATTCAACTCGATTTCAAAAAAGATAAAAAAGAAGATTTAAAACCAATGTCGTTGGAAAGTTTTTATGAAATGATTGATATTTCGGTTGAACAACATAAAAACGGAGAAGTATATACTGAAGCAGAGATGGATGCTTTAATCGAATCTTGGAAATGAGAATTGAATGGTCAATATTTGCGAAAAAGCAAATTTCAAAAGTCAGAAATGATACTTCCTTCAATACTGTCTCAATTATTTATTCTCGAGCTAAAACATTATTGAATTTTCCTTTTTTAGGACAAATTGAAGATTTATTGAGTTTCAGGAAAGAAAATTTCAGATATTTAGTCGAAGGAAATTACAAAATTATTTATTGGATTGATGAAGATGTTATTAGAATTGTATCAATTTTCGATACACGCCAAAATCCCGAAAAACTTAAAAATTTAGATTAAAATAATCCGCTTCAAAACATTTTATTATGGAGAAGAAAACATTAAAAAGAAAATATAAAACTATGGCTGTTAAAAACACTGAAATAGAAATTCTTAAAGCCTCTGCTAAAAGAAGTTCAACATTAGCAGTAAGAGAATCTCGTGCTTTGGGTTTGACCATAAAACTGATTATTAATAATAATTTAGTCGAAAAATTACCATCTGGACAAATCAATATTATTCGCAATTTAAAAGTTCCGTCTAAAAAAAATGGACTAAAAAAAGGTGATGTTTTATGCCGAAAAAAATAAAAAGATTAAGGATTTTTGCTGGTCCAAATGGTTCTGGAAAAAGTACTTTGTTTAATGACTTTTCACAAAATTATAATACTGGACATTTCATTAATGCTGATGAGATTGAAAAAGAATTATCACAAAAGGGTTTTATTAATTTTGATAAATTTAACCTAAAAATCATTCAATTTGATTTTGATAACTTTCTCCAAAATAAAAACACAAAATCACTTATTGATAAATCAAAAAGCGATAATCATAAAATTTTATTAACTATAAACGACAATTTTATCGTTGATTATTCTTCGGGTAAACATAATTATGAAGGTTCACTCATCTCATCTTTTATAAGAGAAAAATTAATTCAAAACAATCAAAGTTTTTCTTTTGAAACTGTAATGAGTCACGTTTCTAAACTCGAAGAAATAGAGTTTGCAAAAAATCAAGATTATAAAACATATTTGTATTTTATTTGTACGGATAATAGCGAACTTAATGTGTCTAGAGTTGAAAATAGAGTTAAAAAAGGTCAACATGATGTAAGTAAAGATGCAATTATTAGACGTTACAAAAAAACATTAGAAAATTTATTTCCCGCAATCGAAATTTGTGACAAAGTGTATTTATTTGATAATTCTAATGAAAAGTCATTCTTAATCGCAGAAATAGAATCAGCAAATACCTTAAAACTTCATGTCAATGAAAAACATTTTCCAAACTGGTTTAAAAATTATGTTTTGAATCATTTTATATCTTAATTTTACAAAATGCAATTCAAACACCTAGAAATACTCTATTTTCTTTTTCTACTTCTCATTCCGATTCTGGTTCATTTGTTTCAATTGCGACGGTTCAAGAAAGAATATTTTACTAATGTTCAATTTCTGAAAGAATTGTCGATTCAAACCCGAAAAAGTTCTAAAATCAAAAAATGGTTGCTTTTGGCAACTAGATTTTTGCTCTTGGCTTTCTTGATTTTGGCATTTGCACAACCGTTTTTCAAATCGAAAGACAGCAAAAATGCCAATAACGAAATGTATGTTATTCTCGACAATTCATTTTCGATGCAAGCTAAAGGTCAAAAAGGCGAATTGCTAAAACGAGCCGTTCAAGAACTTTTAGAAGAAACTCCGGAAAACATGCAGTTTTCCTTAATTACAAACAATGAAACTTTTTGGAATACTGACATAAAATCACTTCAAAAAGATTTACAAAACCTGAATTATTCTGCAACGCCGTTTGTTTTAGACAATTTAATGGCGAAAATAAAAGCAAGAAAATCAGCTTTTAACAAAGATATTGTCGTGATTACTGATGCTGTTGGTTTGGAAGAAAAACAAACAAAATCTATCAATAAAGATTACAATACTTATTTTATTATTCCAAAAGCCGAGCAAAAAAATAATGTTTCGATTGATAGTGTTTACATCAGTCAAAATCTTGAAAATTTTTATGAAATTGGTGTAAAATTATCCGATTTTGGAGATGATTCTAAAAATATTCCAATTGCATTGTACAATCAAAATAAATTGGTTGCAAAGACTTTAGTTAATTTCGAAGAGAAAACAAAAACGATCAATTTTACGATTCCAAAAGCCGATTTTCACGGTTATGTAAACATTCAAGATAAAGGTTTGGATTATGATAATTCATTGTATTTTAGTATTTCTAAACCCGAAAAAACCAATGTTTTTGGAATTGGAGAAACTCCAAAATCTAGATTTTTATCAAGAATTTATACTAATGATGAATTTAATTTCTTGAACTACGAGATTGGTTCCCTAGACTATAACGCTATCGAAAAACAAGATGCTATTGTGTTAAATGAACTCAAAGAAATTCCACAAGCTTTGCAAACGACTTTAAAAGCATTTGTCGAAAAAGGTGGAAGTTTAGTTGTCATTCCTGCGCAAGAATGTTCAATTTCAAATATGAATAATTTATTAGCCAATTTTGGTTCGGTTCAATATTTGAATGCTATAAATGCTGAGAAATTAATCACAAAAATTAATTTCAGCCATCCGATTTTCGCATAGGTTTTCGAGAAAAAAATAGATAATTTTCAATATCCAAATACTCGAAATTCGTTTGTTTTGAAAAGCAATTCAGGAGCAATTTTAAGTTATGAAGATCAAAGTCCATTTTTGGTTTCAATGCAAAACACTTTATCATCTGTTTATGTTTTTTCTGCCGCGATTAACAAAACCAATTCTAATTTTCAGAATTCGCCATTAATTGTTCCTGTTTTTTATAAAATGGCGCAAAATAGCCAAAAATCTGGAATAAATGCTTTGACAATTGGTTCAGAAAATCCGTTTTTGATTGATGCGTTATTAGGTAAAGACGAAATTGTCGAAATCAAAAATGCAGATTCAAAATTTGTTCCAACGCAACAAATTTTGAATTCGAAAGTTAAAATGACATTTAATGATAATCCAGAGATTTCAGGAAATTTCGGAGCATTTTCTAAAGATAAATTATTAAAAAATATCAGTTTTAATTATTCAAGAACCGAAAGCGATTTGAGTTTATCAAATCAAGATGCGGTTTCGGATTTTAAAATTATTGATTCAATTGGTAATGTTTTCGACAAAATTCAAACTGATAGAACTGATAACAATGTTTGGAAAATTTTCTTATTTTTGACACTATTATTTTTAATATTCGAAATGTTGATTCAAAAATTTGTTAAATAATTATTTGCCACAAAGACGCTAAGACACAAAGGTTTTTTTAAAAATTTTTATTTTCATATTGCTTCGTGTCTTTGAGCCTTTGTGGCAAATAACTTTATAGTGTTGAATTTTTACAATAAATTATGAACCTAATTATCCGTCAAGCCAAAATTATCGACCCGAAAAGCAATTTTCATAACCAAATTGTGGATTTAAAAATTGTCGATGGAAAATACGAAAAAATCGGTTCAAATATTTCAAATCCAAATAATTTACAA
>JAYVBR010000567.1:0-5024 GCA_043750395.1 Bacteroidota bacterium
AGAAGTTATATTCATTAAACTTGTTCCAAAGAAATTACTTAGTGATACAGGTGTAGTTGTAGTTGCTGCATTAAGCAAAGTATTTAAGGCGGAAGTCGGTATGCTATTAATAGGTGACAAAACTGAATTAAAACAAACTTGAGCACCTTCATTTATATCTAATATACCATCATTATCATCGTCTAAATCTTGTGCATTGTCTACGCCATCATTATCGTTATCTAGACAGTTTTGTACGGTTACTAAATAAGTTTTTTCTATTATACAACCCAATAAATCTGTGGCTGAGTAAATGTAAATGCCCCCATTTGCTTGAGTTGCATTTGTAATTGTAATACTATCGCCGATAACAATTGTACCATTTGGAGTTATCCATTTTTTAGCATCAGCAGCAAATCCATTTGGAGATGATGCATTGAAAGTCAAAGTTGTTGAGCCTCCTGAGCATAAAAAGGTATTACTTGGCGGAGCGACTGTACTTGAAATACTTGTGTTTTGACTCGTAAACTTTACACACGCAGAACTTGTGTTTCCATTGGTATCAGTAAGCAAAATTGAAACTCTTTCGGTAAAACAATTTGAAGTATTGTTCATCGTGTAGGTAAAACAATTACTTGTAAAAGTTACTGTTCCTCCACCCGTTGCAGTCGCACCAGTAATGGTTGCACCACCAGAGCAAGTTGAAAATGTTAAACAAGTTTCTTTAGGAACCCCAACTTGAACTGTTCCAGCATTGAAACTACTTGTAGGTTGACCAGTTACTGGGTCGATTAATTCTGTATTTTTTGCATAATCTGAATAAAAAACATAGTTACCCGTTCCGCCAGTGTAACCATTAGTAGCAACGTGAAACTTTACATCGGCAGTAATTCTTGTCAATGCTGGTGCTGCTGAAATTGCAGTATTAGGAATTACAACTGAAGAATAGCCTGAAGTTCCTATAGGTGTGGCCAATAAACCAGAAACATTCAAAGCTAAGGCAGTGTATAACTGTCCGTTAACTCTTAATGTGTTTAAACCAGAGGTAGGGCAATAAATTACTGCGTTTACATTAGTATTTGGTTTAATAAATTCTATTCTTTTTGAACCAATACACAAATCTAATGGTGGTACTTGCTCCATACCTAACTCATCTTCAACTCTAGATGAAACGTGAAAAACTCCAAATGGTTTATCTCCTTGAAATCTGTAAGTTTGATAAGATGTATTATTAAGGTATAATGTTCTTACTTCACCCACGCCTAGAACAATTGGCGAAACCACTGCTGGAGGTGTTCCAGCTACCGCAACGTCATCTGGAATATTATAAACAGTTCCAGTTATATTTACAGTAGTGTTCGCCTTAGTACCTTGCAAAATTACATAATCTATACCTTCGTTAGAGGTGTTACCACCATCTACCACACCATAATCTACTCCATAATTTTTAACAGGCAATACTTGTTGAAAACCTGCATCACGATCGTTTGCGCCAGGTAAAGCACTTCCGGTATGTTGTGAACCTGAATTTACAACAACTGGTTTAGTTGCTGTAACTAAAAGTCCAGAAATAGTTGTATTAGGATTTTCGCTTGATGTTAAAACTTGATAGGTTTGTCCTTTATTAAGATTTATAACTCTTGACCCAGTCCAATTCGCTAAAACTCCAGTTTCGTTAAGCGTAGTATAACTTGTAGAACCTTCCATTGTCATTCCGACTGGTGCGGTAATTGTTACAGGTGTATTATTTTCTGTTGCCATAATGGAAACAAAATGTCTTTCTATGGTTGATGTTGAAGCTCTATTGCTAGTTTGAGATGCTGCATAGAATGAATAACCCGGAGCATCATTACCAAAAAGTTGCATTAAATCTTGGTTGTAAGTATTAGAGCCTGGTCTTGACAACAACCTATAAATAATCTGAATGGGTTGGTCTGAGGTTATATACAAACCAGAATTATTTTGAATAGTATTAATAAGATTTGTCATTACCTGATTAAAACCAGCAGTCGTATCTGGAAATACATATGTCTGTGGCAGCGCCAAAGGAACAGTAAGAGTAGTTATTAAAGTTGTTTGGTCTGCTTGATAAATTTTTACTGTGGCAGTTCCGCCTAAAGTAGTAACAATTAAATCGTCTCTACCGAATAAATCGGCACTCGCAACTTTATCGCCCCAAACAGGTGGCATCCAATATACATAAGGTAAAGCACAATCAGTTTGTACTCTACACAACGTAAAATTTGCACAATCAAAATCTTGACAGTCAATTAATCCGTCACCATCATCATCAATACCGTTATTGCAATTTTCTTGAGAAAAAGAATTTATAAAGAAAAATGTAAAAAAAATAAACAAAAATTTGTTGAAAGTAGATTTTTTCATAATAAGTAGGAATTATATGTACACAACAAATGTAATATATCTTACATCAATGTTGATAATGTAATAATGTCAAATCGATTAAATGCATAAAAAATCGACCAATGGTGTTAAAAAGCCAAGATGTTGAACAAAAATTGTGATTTTATAAATAAGTACCCTAACAACTAATAGCGGTTTTCATTAAGAAAAATGTTTTTTTTGCGATTAATATTCAAAAAAACGTCTCTAAACCTCAAAAATTATAACTTTTTTTAAAATCAATATAAGAATTAAATAAACAAGAAAACCAAAAGGTAAAAAATTATTAATTTAAAGTTAATTATTATATTTGTATAAACAACTTTAAAATTAAATATTATGAATTGGATTTCTATTTTAGTAAGCGCACTAGTACCATTGTTAATTGGTTTTGTTTGGTACTCTGAAAAAGGATTTGCAAACGTTTGGATGCGAGAAGGAAACCTAAATAAAGAAGAATTAAAAAAAGGTAATTTAACACTATTATTAGGTTTTGGATTTCTGTTTTCTTTTTTCTTGTCAATGATGATGCAATTTATTGTGATCCATCAAACTGGTGCAATCGCAATGGTTGGTGGATCAACAATGATAAAAGAAGCATTACCATCGTTCAACGCTTTCATGTCGGATTATGGTATTGCTTTTAGAACTTTTAAACACGGAGCATTACACGGATTTATGTCTAGCATTTTATTTGCATTGCCAATAATCGCTATCAATGCCAGATTCGAAGGCAAGTCTTGGAAATATATTTTTATTCACGCTGGTTATTGGTCATTGACTTTGACTGTCATGGGTGCGATTATTTGTGGATGGATTTAAAAAAAGTGTTCAGTTTTTAGTGTTCGTCCTAAATATTGCCAACTGAACACTGAACACTAATTTTATTCGCCAAATCAAAATCTTTGTCTGTAACACCATTTGCATCGTGAGTTGTCAATCGAATTTGTACCTTGTTATATACATTAAAAATTTCTGGATGATGATTGGCTTTTTCTGCTAATAATCCGACTTGGACAATAAATGCCAAACTTTCGGAAAAATTCTTGAATTTGAAATTTTTTTCGATGGCATTATTTTTAAATTCCCAATCTTTTAGGTTTTCTAAAAATGGTTTAGCTTCGGTTTCAGAATATGTTTTCATTTTGTTAATATTTTAAATATCAAATAAAATTAGTTATTTTTGATGACTTAAACATCAAACTTGAATACTAATTTTTCTTTTAAAATTTTCGCTTCCACAGATGAACTTCCAGACACTTGGAATGATTTATCGAAAACAAATATTTTTCTTTCTAAAGACTATTTGCGCGTCCTCGAAAATTCGGCTCCAGCCAATATGATTTATAATTTTATTGGATTATTCGAAACCGAAAACCTCATCGGAATTGCGCTTTCGCAAATGATTTCTACCAATGGCGTAAATATTACCGGCGAAAAGAAAAGTTGCATTAAATCTATAATTCGTGATTTTGTTTTCAAACGATTTGCATCGAATGTTTTATTTGTTGGCAATAATATGTTGACTGGTCAAAATGCTTTTGCTTTTTCAGAAAATTATGATTTTAATTCCATTTTCTTAACATTAAATCTTGCAGTTAAAAAAATTCAACAAGATTTTGAATCCAATGGCAAAAAAATTCATCTTTTGAACTACAAAGATTTTAGCGATTTGGATTTGTTTAATTTTAATGACAAATTGTTTAGCAATTTTTACAAATTCGAAATTCAGCCCAATATGGTTTTTGATATTCCAGAAAATTGGCATTCGAACGATGATTATATTTTAGCATTATCTAAAAAATATCGAGACCAATACAAACGCTCGCACAAAAAAGCCGATGGAATTATAAAATGCAAATTATCGCTCGAAGAAATTGTAATTCACAATTCAAGAATTAACGAATTGTATTTCAATGTAACAAAAAACGCACCGTTTAACACTTTTTATTTAGCAGAAAATCATTTTATCGAATTTAAAAAACAATTGGGTCACAACTTTTTATTTTATGGATATTTTATTGATGATAATTTAATCGGTTTCAATACTTTAATAAAAAACGGAGACACAATCGATACTTATTTTCTTGGTTATGACGATAATTTTCAGCGTGAAAAAATGTTATATTTGAATATGCTTTATGATATGATTGGTTATTCAATCAATAAGAAATTTAAGAAAATTGTTTTTGCTAGAACAGCTCTCGAAATTAAAAGTTCGGTTGGCGCAAAACCGATGCGAATGTTTGGATTCATAAAACACAACAATAAATTTATCAATAGATTAATGCCACAATTGTTTAAATATCTTGAACCCGAAGTAGTTTGGCAAGAAAGAAATCCTTTTAAATAAAGTTTTTAGTAGCAGTTTTTAGTTTTCAGTACTGAAAGTAAATTGAATTTTTGTATTTTTGATAAAAATTATCCAATATGAAAACAGCATTGCAAATAGATTTTACATTTAATCAAGTTCTTAATTTGGTGATGCAATTGCCAACAAAAGAAAAAATAAGAATTACTAAAGAATTAGAAAAAGAAGGGATTAAATCCAAGTTATCTAGTTTGTTAAAAACATTCAAAACCGATGAATTAAGTTTAGAAACTATCAATGAAGAAGTCGAAATTGTAAGACAACAAATTTA
>JAYVBR010000568.1:0-5012 GCA_043750395.1 Bacteroidota bacterium
GTTTTCCAATTATTAAAAACAAACTATTTTTCTTCGGTAATTACGAACAAATTGACAATTTATCACCTGCTACTCCTTGGATAGCAACTAATTCTACATCATCAGGTACGCAAATTGCACAACCAACTGTTGGACAAATGCAACAAGTTTCAGATGTTTTACTAAATAAATTTAATTATGTTACTGGTCCTTGGGAAGCCTTTGATGCTAAAAAGGGATCAAAAAAATATCTTGCAAGATTAGACTGGAACATCAACGAAAATAATAAGTTAAACTTACGTTATATACACCACGATTCAAATTCAGATGAATTAACAAGTAACTCGGCATCTGCAGGAAATGGCAGCAGAAGAACTAGCGAGTTTGCCCTTGCTTATAAAAATAGTGGTTATATCATAAAAGACAATACAAGATCTATTGTTGCTGAATTAGATACTAAAATATCTGAAACTTTAAGTAATAGTTTTATTGCAGGTTATGATTATCAAAATGAAGATAGAGCTTTACAAGGTGGTGGTATATTTCCAACTATAGATATATTAAACGGTGCAAGAACTTATATAGCTGCTGGTTTAGACCCATTTACTCCAGGAAATAAATTAGATTATTCTACTTTGCACTTCACTAATAACATAACAAAAAAATCTGGTTCACATACTTATGTATTTGGTGCAAATTTTGAAAGATTTGTTTCTAATAATTCATTTTTTCCAGCCTCAAATGGTGTTTATGTTTTTAGCTCATTAGAATCATTTTTAAAGGCTGCTGATCCGGTAACTTATCCATCAAGTGTATCTCCGTTTCCATCAAGATATCAATTGAGATATTCGGCATTACCTGGTGCTGCTGAACCTTTACAAATACTTAAATCTAATAGAATAGATTTATATGCACAAGATGAGTATAAAGTGGATAGTCAATTAAAATTATCTTATGGAATGAGAGTTTCAAGAGTTTCTTTTGAAGATACAGCTTTAGAAAATCCTGCGGTTTCAGCTTTAAGATTTAAAAATGGAGAGCAATTCAATACTGGTAAGATGCTAGATGCTCAATATTTATTCGAACCACGTTTTGGATTTAACTTAGACGTTTACGGTGATGCAAGAACTCAATTGCGAGGTGGAACAGGAATTTTTTCTGGAAAGCCACCAATGGTTTTTCTATCGAATGCAATTGGAAACAATGGAGTATTAACAGGTTTTATTGATGCAATTGGTGATGATGTTATAAATGGTAATTATGCTTTTACGCCTAATCAAGCAACCTACATTCCAACAACGCCTACATTACCTTCAACTTTTGATTTGGCTTTAACAGCTCAAAATTACAAGTTCCCACAATCTTGGAAGACTAATGTTGCATTAGACCAAAAATTACCTTTTGGATTTGTAGGAACAATTGAAGGAATTTTCAGTAAAAACATTAATGAAGTTTTCTACAGAAACGCCAATCAAGCTGACCCTAGTGGTACTTTAAATGGAACATTAAGTGGAGACAACAGACCTTATTATGGAGCAACGGCTTTCGCTAACAGAATCAATAACAACGTTTCTGCGGCAATTGTTTTAGACAATTCAAATAAAGGTTATTTTTATTCAACAACATTTAAGTTAGAATATCCTTATCAAAAAGGACTTTGGGGTTCGATTGCATACACACGTTCAGAAGCTTATGATTTATTATCTGCTGGGTCTATTGCCTCTGGTTCTTGGAATGGAATAAACTCTGTAAACGGTAACAATAACGCACCATTGTCTACTTCAAGCAACAATACACCACACAGAATTGTTGGTTTGTTAGGATATAAATTTGAATATGGTAAAAAAGTAGGTTTTGCAACATCTATTAATATAGGATATATCGGAGAACAAAGTGGAACATTTACATATACTTATAATGGAGATTTGAATGGAGATACTGTTCAAGGAAACAGTAATGATCTTTTATATGTTCCAATTAAAGCAACAGATTTGAAATTTGCAGATTTAACGCAAACTACTTTAGGTTTAACCACAGTTTTATATACTGGTGCTCAACAACAAGTTGCATTCGACAAATACATTGATAATGATCCTTATTTATCAACTAAAAGAGGTCAATATGTAGATAGAAATGCAAGTATTTTACCAATGCTACACAGGTTAGATTTAGGAATTACTCAGGATTTCTATATTAAAATTGCTGGAAAAAAGAATAGTTTTCAATTTAGAGCAGATATCTTAAACTTTACAAATTTGTTAAATAGAAATTGGGGTGTAGCACAGCGTGTAACCAACAATCGAATTTTAGATGTAGCAACAGCTCCATCAAGTGCTAATAATTTTGAACCAGTTTTCAGATTGCCGCTACAAACTAATAGAGACGGAAGTAGAGAATTAATTAAAGATAGATTTCAGTACAATTCTGACATATCTAATGTATGGCAAGCACAGTTTACATTAAGATATACATTTGGCAAATAAATAAAAATAAATTAAATAAATAAAAGTATTATGAAAAATAAATTAATAAAATTAATGTTAGCCGTTACAGCAGCATTCACAGTTTTTTCTTGTGAAGTAGAGAGTAACAATGAAGAAATTATGAAATTACCTACCATTGTAGATATTGCTAAAACAGATGCCGATTTAAGTAGTTTGGTAAAAGCTTTAACGGTAACAGGTTTAACTTCAACATTCACAGCTCCTGGTTCTTACACAGTTTTTGCTCCATCAAATGCAGCATTTACAGCGGCTGGTGTTACACCAGCTTATTTGAATACAATTGAAGTTGCTATTGCAGCATCTAAATTGCCGACTCCTATTGCTATTCCAGCACCAATTGCAGCCCAAATTTCAAGTTTAAGAATGATTCTACAATATCACGTATTAGGTATTGCATCAAGATCTGAGGATTTGTTATTGAATCCAAATTTAAATTTTAATGGATACAGCAGAACTTTAAGTTTTTACAAATCGCTCCCAATCGCAACTTCAGGAGCTAACTTGAGTATGTTTATTGATACAACCGGTTCAGATGTTGTATTAAATGGTGGTTCTACAAATGGTGGTTCTAAAATTTCATTTCCTAACATTACTGGAAGTAATGGAATTATTCACAAAATAGATAATGTACTATCATTGCCAACAGTTGTTAGTCATGTTAAAGCTAATCCAAAAGTGTTTTCAACGTTATTGACAATATTGTCAGGAACAAGTGCTCAGCCAGGAATATATGGTGATCAATCTGCAATTTTAAATACTTTAGTTGCGGCTGTTGGAGAACTTGATCCTTCGGCAGCTGTTACAGTATATGCTCCATCAAATACTGCATTTGCAACAGCAACTGCTACTGGTGGTTTTTTAACAAATTCAACTTTTTTTGGAACTCCTGCCTTAACAGCAACTAATGTTACTAAAGTTTTGAGATACCATGTAAATACTGGTAATTTTACATCTAATTCAGCAGCATCTTGGGTTAATACTAATACTGTATTTGTAAACACTCTAATTAGAACTTTGTTGGCAGTTTCACCACCAACGACTCCTGCTAGTTTTCAAAGGTTTAGTATCGAAAGAGGTACTGTAAAAATCACTGAACTTCCAGTTCAAATAAGCGTGCCTGCAAGCAATATAAAAACTGTAAATATTCAAGCTACTAATGGTGTAATCCATATTATAGATAGAGTTTTACAACCTGTTTTGTAATAATCTAAATCAATAAAAAAACCCAAAATTAATTTTTTGGGTTTTTTTATGCAATTATTTTTGCTATATTTGTTTTAAACAAAAATAAACTATGTTATACAATATTCTACAAAAATTTCATTCTGGTTGGGCTTATTTAGCACTTTTATTATTAATTATTGCGGTAGTAAATGCTCTAATCGGCAAGTTTTCTAAAAAAGAATTCAAACCATTAGACCGTAAAATTTCACTTTTTGGAATGGTATCCATTCACATTCAATTGTTGGTGGGTTTGATTTTGTATTTTGTATCGCCAATTGGTTTTGCTTCTTTAGGCGAAATGTCAGACAAAACTATTAGAATGACTTCTTTAGAACATCCTTTAATTAATATAATTGCAATTGCTTTAATAACAGTTGGTTGGTCGAAACACAAATCAGCTTTAACAAGCGATGATAAATTCAAGAAAATAATGTTCTTTTATGGAATAGGTTTGCTTTTAATCACAAGCCGAATTCCTTGGAAGTTGTGGGTTTAATTTGTAAAACATATAAGTCATATAAGTTTAGTTTTTAATGAAGAACTTAAATTATCACACTTACATATTTAACCCAAAAAGTTAATAAGCAGAAAACTTATATGACTTATTTGTTTAAAACTACTATCATGAAAAAATTCATATCACTTTTATTTGTATTCTTAATAATTGGTGTCACAAATGGACAAACAATTCCGAGTATAAAACACGAAAAAGAAACCACATTTAAAGAAAATCTCAAAAAAATTACTACAAAGAAAGATTCTTTAAAAAATGCTAAAACAGCAATTGTAGAAGCTGAAGTCGAAGCTGTTGACACTATTATTGTCCCAAAAGGAAAATACAAACCATTCAAGACCAATGCACATGCAAGTTATTATGCAGATAAATTTTCAGGTAGAAAATCAGCAAGCGGTGTAATTTTTTACAATAATAAGTATATGGCGGCCCACAAAAAACTGCCATTTGGTACCAAACTCAAAGTTACAAACGAAAAAAATGGTAAAACTGTTTATGTTGATGTTGTCGATCGTGGTCCATTTGTAAAAGGTCGAGAACTCGATTTATCAAGTCGCGCTTTTCGGGAAATTGCTTCAAGTAAAGGTGCGGGAGCAGTTATTGTTACTATCGAAATTATGCAGAAGTAGAAGTAAATAGTATTTGGTAAATAGTGATTAGTAAATAGTTTGTATTAAGACTTTGAAACTTGAGACTTATAAATTATTAAATTTTTACTTAATATTACCAACCTTTAAAGGGTTTTTTACTCAAATAAGCATTGTAATATCTTTCGTCATTAGTTACTTCTT
>JAYVBR010000569.1:0-2145 GCA_043750395.1 Bacteroidota bacterium
GTTTTAGAAACCTGTTAGGATAAAAATCGTTTAGTATAATTTTAACTAAAATAAATGCAAAAAATTAAATCAGTTATCGTCGAAGACGAACTTGGCGCAAGAGAAGTTTTAAAAAATTATCTCAACAAATATTGTCCACAAGTTGAAGTAGTTGGCGAAGCACAAAACATTAAAGAAGCTGTTCCGATGTTGCACAAACTCAATCCGCAATTGGTTTTTCTAGATGTAGAAATGCCTTTCGGAAATGCTTTTGATGTTCTAGAAGCTTGTAAAGACTTGCATTTTGAAACGATTTTTGTAACAGCTTTTTCTGAATATTCATTGAAAGCTTTGAACCAAAGTGCTGCTTATTATTTGCTAAAACCAATCAGCATAGAAGAATTGATTGTTGCTGTAAACAAAGTTTATAATCACATTTTGAATGAAGAAGTTTTTAATCGCAACAAAATAATTATTGAAAATTTTCGAGAAACCAAACCCGAAAAACAACAAGTTATTTTGCCAACATTAGAAGGTTTTGAAGTTGTAAAAATGGAAGAAATCGTTAGACTTCGTGGCAACGGAAATTTCACTGATATTTATTTGCAAAACGGTCAAAAAAAGATGGTTTGCAGATTTCTAAAACATTTTACCGAAATTTTGCCCTTGCCTTTTTTGCGTGTTCACAAATCGCATATTATCAATTTGAATTGTGTAAAATCATTTAATAAAGGCGGATTTTTAACTTTGAATGACAATTCAGAAATAGAAGTTTCGTCAACTTATAAAGATGATTTCTTGAAGAATTTTAGGTAGATTTATTTTGAAGAATTTACAGATTTCATTATCAATTAAATTTCTAATTAAACCCCAACTTTTCACGAACTCTATCCAAAACACCATTTGCAATTTTTCCAGCTTTTTCGGCTCCGAGCTTTAATAAAGTGTCAATTTGAAAAAGATTATTCATATAAAAATCATACTTTTCACGTTCGGTTTTAAATTTTTCTAGAATCAATTCAAACAACAATTGTTTGGCGTGACCATAACCAAAATCACGATTTGTGTTTTTGTATTTTTCGGTTAATGTTGCTAATTCGTTTTCGGTTGCCAAAAGTTTGTAGATGGCAAAAACTTTACAAGTTTCGGTATTTTTTGGCTCTTCGAGTGGCGTGCTGTCAGTTTCTATGGACATTATTTGTTTGCGCAACGCTTTGTCATCAAGAAAAATATTGATAATATTACCACGAGATTTGCTCATTTTGTGTCCATCAGTTCCAGGAATGTACATTGTTTCTTCTTGGATTTTGGCTTCGGGAATGACGAATGTTTCGCCCATTTGATGGTTGAATTTCGAAGCAACATCGCGAGTGATTTCTAAAT
The DNA here is from genome assembly GCA_043750395.1 of Bacteroidota bacterium. GTDB lineage: Bacteria > Bacteroidota > Bacteroidia > Flavobacteriales > Flavobacteriaceae > Flavobacterium. Next base: position 1,363 of record JAYVBR010000569.1, read on the forward strand.
GTTGCAACTGGTCTTTTCCGACTGGAACAACATTGGCGTCGTATAACAAAATATCAGCTGCCATAAGCATCGGATAACTAAATAATCCAGCATTTACGTCTTCTAATCTATCAGCTTTGTCTTTGAATGAATGGGCTAATGTCAAGCGTTGAAACGGGAAAAAACAGCTCAAATACCAAGACAATTCTGCTGTTTGTGGCACATCTGACTGGCGGTAAAAAACAACTTTGTTAAAGTCTAATCCGCAAGCTAACCAAGCCGCTGCTGTGCTATATGTGTTGTGGCGCAACGTTTCGCCGTCTTTTATTTGAGTTATTGAATGCAAGTCTGCAATGAATAGAAACGATTCGTTTTCGGGTTGGTTCGATAAATTAATTGCTGGAATTATTGCGCCCAAAAGGTTGCCTAAATGTGGTGTTCCAGTGCTTTGTACGCCAGTAAGTATTTTTGACATTTGATGTTTTGTATAAGTTTACGAAAAAAATCAATTATTTTTATTGTTTTTTCGAACAGATGCACAGCAGTGCATCTTTACTGTTTTTTAAAATAATAGTTTATTTGCCACTAAGGCGCAAAGTTTTTATATTTTTTGCAAATATAATATTTTTATGGAATGTATGGTTTGATTTGTTATATTTGAATTTTATAAAAACATTCCAGAAATGCAAAATCATTCCAGTTTTAACCCCGATTAAAGGGAAAATCCTTTTTTATCTCGTTTTTCGAGAACGAGATAAAAAAGATTGGAATGAAAAGCGGGAACAATCACAATCGAAATGCCAA
>JAYVBR010000570.1:0-5000 GCA_043750395.1 Bacteroidota bacterium
AAATATACCTTGCTAAATGTATCTATATTTTATCACATTTAGCAAGGTATAATTTCAAATCAATTTTTAAATAAATCATTCATATTGATTTCGTTTTGAACCAAATCGCCATAATAATCGTTTTGTTTTATTCCAAAAGTAGTTATCATCGTTAAGAAAACTGCTTTTTTAGTTTTTGTTTCGCTTCTAAAAGTGCCAATTTTGTTGCGCAATTCCATTTCGTATTTTTTATCAATTTTAAATTCATTGATAGAAAATTTCATTTCGCATAAATTAATAACTTGGTCACGACGGTCAATCAATAAATCTATTTGTGCGCCGTTTTCTGAATCTGAACTGCGCCAAGAAGCTTCAGAAGTCATAATGCCGCTTATGCCTAATTTTGTTTTAATTTCTGGCAAATGCATCAAGCAAACTTGTTCGAATGCATATCCAGACCAACTTCTTCGCATTGGATTATCAATGGCATTTAACCAAAAATCTTTAACTGCATTTTTATTGTCTTTGATGAATTTCAAATAAAACAATGAATAAAAATCGGTCAATTGATAAATACAATCTTTGTTTTTTTTATCAAATTGATAATATCTGCGAACAAATCCGCATTCGACCAACTCATTCAAAATCTTTGTAGTGCCACCACCATTTGTGATTTTTGCCGTTACAATAATTTCATTTCTAGTTAATCCTTTAGATTTTTTTGCTAGTGCAGTTACAATTGCAACGTGATTTTCGGAGTTTTTAAATAAAGATGCATACAAGTTATTGAATTCGTTTTTTAGTATTCCATCATCAGAAAAACAAAGTTCATTGATATTTTGCGTAATACTCAATCCTTTTTCTAATGCATTCAAATAAAATGGAATTCCGCCCAGTACACTATACATTTCAATAATTTGGTAGCGATTAAAATTAATATTTTTCCATTTTAAGTATTGCTCACATTCTGATAAAGTAAATGGTTCAATTTTCATTTTTTTAGTAACTCGATTGTGCAAACCGCCTTTGTCATTTAGCACTTTGTTTATCATCCACGAAGCTGATGAACCACAAGTTATCAATAAAATATCTTTGCGAGAAGAAGCCCAACTGTTCCAAAAATGTTCTAATGCTGTTATAAAATATGATTTTTGAGTATCGAACCAAGGCAACTCATCTATAAAAATAACTTTCTTTTTTGATCTATTTTTAATTAATACTTTTCGCAATGATTGAAAAGCTTCGAACCAAGTTTTAGGTATTTCTATTGTTATATTTGCAGTGTTATGGTCTTGCAAACTGCTGTAAAAACTAACTAATTGTTGTTGCAAATTGCTATTGGCTAATCCTGCTGTATAAAATGCAAATTGTTGTTTAAAGTGCTCTCTAATTAGAAATGTTTTTCCAACTCGTCTCCTTCCATAAACTACCACAAAATCAGAAACTTGTGCTTTAACTAAAGCGTCAAATTGTTTTCTTTCTTTTTCTCTAGCTACCATTTTATTGAATTTATAACTTGCTACAAATATACTTTTTTTAATTGATTTAGCAAGTTATAATATTATACTTTGCTAAATGTATATTTTTTTTAATAGATTTAGCACGGTATAAAATATTTATATAAAAATTATACCTTGCTAAAAGTATATAAAATTTGTTACTTTTAGCAAGGTATAATTTTCAATTTATTGCAATATATTGCTAATTTTTATTCCGAGCAATACGATTTATCATTCCGTCGAAAATAAAAAAGTGAAATGGAACCATAGCATACCAATATAATCTACCAGCAAGTCCTCGTGGTCGAAAAGTCGCAATTTGGTGTAAATAATTGTTTTCGTCGATTCTAAATTCTAACCAAGCTTCGCCTGGAACACGCATTTCGGCAAAAAGTAATAGTCGTTTTTCGTCTCGATCTGCCAATAAAACACGCCAAAAATCGAGCGCATCGCCATTGTCAAGATGGGTTGGACTTGTTCTACCACGACGCATTCCTACGCCACCAAAAAATTTATCAGCAAAACCACGCAACTTCCAAAGCCAAGTTGCATAATACCAACCTTTGTCGCCACCAATTGACCAAATATTGTCTAAAACTTGAGTAGAATTTAATATTTTTATTTTCTTGACATCTTTCAAGCAACCGAAAGTTGGAACTTGAACATAACTCGATAAATTTTGTTTGAATCTCGAACTTGCCAAACTGTCTTTCCAGCTCGAAATAACAAGGTTTTGTTCGATTTTTTTGAATGCTAATTTTATTGCATCAACATACGAAATTGGTTTTACGCCCAACATATGTTGCAATCTATTGTCGGCACAAACTACTTCCATTTTCATTGAATCTACTAAGTTTGCAGCAAGTTTGTAACTTGTTGAGGTTACAAAATACAACCAATAAGAAGACAATTTTGGAGTAAAAATCGGAATTGTGAATATGGATAATTTTATGCCACGGGTTTTGGCATACAATTGCATCATTTGTTTATAAGTGATAATGTTTGGTCCGCCAATATCAAACGATTGGTTGTAGCAATCTTTTCGGTTTATTACTCCAGTTAAATAATGAATAACATCTCGAATAGCGATAGGTTGCGATTTGGTTAAAACCCATTTTGGCGTTATCATAATTGGTAATTTTTCGCACAAATCTCGGATAATTTCGAATGATGAGCTTCCTGAACCAACAATAATTCCTGCTCGAAGTACGGTTGTGTTATAATTTCCTTTTAATAAAATTTGCTCGACATTGCTGCGCGATTGCATATGTTTGGACAAATTTGGATCATTGACAATTCCGGATAGATAAATGACTTGATTGACTTTCATTTTATCCATATAAACATTAAAATTGTTGGCTGCCAAAGATTCCATTATGTCGAAAGTTTTGGTAGAACTTGACATTGAATGAATTAAAAAATAGGCGATATCTATATTTTTTGGATAATTTTCTTGGTTTGGTTCATTAAGAAAATCGACTTCCCAAATGGTTATTCTGGCTAATGTTTGCTTGTCTAAACCCAATCGCAATTGGTCTCGAACACAACAAACTATCTCGTGACCTTGCTCGAGTAATTCTGGTAGAAGTCTTCTGCCGACATATCCGTTGGCGCCTGTGAGAAGGATTTTCATTTTGATATATTTAGCATTTTGACAAAAATTTCACAAATTAAAGATGTATTTTGATAATTGAATAAATTTACTATAAATTAATGAAAACTTTTACTGAAAGTTAATTTTTTTAGCCCTGATAGCAATGTAAATCTTTCTGGGCGGAATGCTTTTTTTCTTGGAAAAAAACAACGACCAACGGAAGTTCGTTTTTTGACTTAGAAAAAAAGCAATTCTGAACAGAAAATTGTAATGGATAGCAGGAATAGCTTCAAAATCAGATTCCTCTTATAATACTTAAAATCGAACTGATAATGTATTGAACACCAATTGCTATTGTCAAAAAACCAACAATTCTTGAAATAGCAACAATTCCAGATGATCCAAGAATTCTGGCTAAATAATGTGCGCTTCGAAGTATGACAAAAATTGCTATTGAAACCGCTAAAATAGCTAAACTTGATGATAGTATTTCTAAAGTTGTTTCGTGATGTTCTTGATAATAAGCAATTAAAAGCGAGATCGAACCTGGTCCAGCCAACATAGGAATGGCAAGTGGCGTGAGCGAAATTTCGTTGCGTTCTTGAAGGTCTTGTTCGACTTTTTTGTTGATGCCACGTTCTTTATTGAATTTTCCGTTAAGTAATGTAAATCCTGATGTTGCGATGATTAATCCGCCAGAAATTCTCAAGGCATTTATTGTTATTCCAAAGAAATCTAAAACATATTTGCCCACAAAAAACGAAACTACTAATATTATAAAAACGTCGATTGATGTCCAAAGTGACACATTAGCGCGTTCTTTTGCGTTGTAATCTTGGGTTAACCCGACGAAAATTGGTACAGTTCCGATTGGGTTTAAAACCGAAAATAGTGCGAAAAATAGGTAGATAAAAATTTCCATTTTATTTAATTTTTTACAAAGTTATTGTTTTAAATTTATAAAGTTCTATAAAATCTTTGTGACTTTGAGACTTTGTGGCAAATTAATTTTCGTATTTTTGCAAAATGAAAAATAAAAAGACATTAGTACTTGGTGCTTCGACAAAACCAGATAGATATTCTCATAAAGCAATTACTAAATTAATCGAAAACGGACATTCGGTTTTAGCTATTGGTCAAAATACTGGCGATGTTGCAGGTGTTAAAATTTATACCAAAGCAATACCGTTATCGAATGTTAATACGGTTTCGTTGTATTTAAACGCTGCAAGACAAAAAGATTATTATAATTATATAGTCGAAGCACAACCAAAACGCGTTATTTTTAATCCTGGAACAGAAAACCCTGAGTTTTATCAGTTGTTGGAACTAAATGATATAAAAGTAGAAATTGCTTGTACTTTGGTTTTATTGGCGACGAATCAATATTAAAGCCAATCCAACCTTCCCAAAAGGAAGGCTTTTTCAGAATTGCGTTTGATTATCTGTTTTTTTACTAATTAATAGTAAACCTGTAAAAGTTATAATTCCGTTGATTATAATTAGCTCTGCATCAAGAACATAATCGCCAAAGATTAGCGCGGCATTTTTGCTAATTAAAAAACAAATTGCAGGAGAAATTATACAAATAATTGGCACAAACTTGTCGTGAACTGTCAATTTTTTCATAAACAAACCAAAAGCATACAAACCCAAAAGTGGTCCATAAGTATAAGATGCAATCTTGAAAATCATACTTACAACCGACGAATCATTGATTGAATTGAAAATTATTATTACCAAAAACATTAATCCCGAAAATCCAATATGAACAAAATGTCTGGTGCGAACTAATTTTTTTTGGATATTTAAATTGTCATCGGTATTAACATTAAAATTGTTTTCTTTTTTATCCATTCCAAGAAAATCTACGCAAAACGATGTCGTCAATGCTGTCAAAGCAGAATCAGTTGTGGCAAATGTTGCAG
>JAYVBR010000571.1:0-2140 GCA_043750395.1 Bacteroidota bacterium
TTTAATTCGCACTATTGATACTCAAAATCCAACCGCTAATTCGCTAATTGATTTAACAGTTTCGGGTTGTAATTCTAGCTTTCCAGTTGCTGATATTTCATTAATTACAGCTAATGATAATTGTTCAACGCCAATTGTAGCATTTGTTTCTGATTCTGCTCCGTCAATAATTGGTTGTGTTGAAACAATTATCCGAAGATATTCAGTTACTGATGTTTGTGGGAATTCGATATTTGTAAATCAGAATTTAATTCGCACTATTGATACAATTGCGCCACAATTGACTTCAAGTTTAAATGCAAATATCAGTGTAAATTGTGGCGAAATTCCAATTAAACCAGAATTGATTTTTAACGATAATTGTTCGACATCAATAAATGTTACTTATAATCAAGTTATTTCAAATCCAATTAATGGTCAATATTCAATAATCAGAACTTGGATTGCTACCGATATTTGCTCGAATACTACAACAATTACTCAGACAATAAATGTCACTATTCAAAATAGTTTAGCTTCAAGAAATCAAGAATTATGTAATTTAGATTCTGATATTATCAATATGGACGATTTATTGCCAACCGATTTAAAAGGTTTAGGAACTTGGACTGACACCAATAATTCAGGAGGAATTTTAAATAACGGATTAAATCAGTTTTCTGCATTCAACCTGAATATTGGAGATTATAATTTGATTTATTCTGTAAACGATCCAATTTGTCCAAAGAAATTTGAAGTTCGAATAAAAATCACAACCGATTGCAAAGTGCTTGGCGTTTCAGAATGTGTAATTAAAGTCAATAACGCAGTTTCTCCTAATAATGATGGTCGAAATGATTCGTTTTTTATAGAAAATTTAGATTGTTATCCTGAAAATAAAGTAGAAATTTTTAATCGATGGGGCGTTTTAGTTTATGAAGGCGAACATTATGACAATAAAAACATTACTTTTAACGGAATTTCAAATGGACGAACAGTTGTTTCAAAAGATGAAATGTTGCCAGCAGGAACTTATTTTTACATTTTAAAATACAACGAGAATAATGGAAAAGCAATTGATAAATCAGGATATTTATATCTTAATAAATAAATTATTATGAAAAAAAATATACTAATTTTAGTTTTGATACTTTCAAGCTTATTGGGTTTTTCTCAACAAGATGCGCAATTTACACAATATATGTACAATACAAGCAACATCAATCCAGCTTATGCTGGTTCGCGTGAAGTTTTGAGTATTTTCGCATTGCATCGCACACAATGGGTTGGTTTAGATGGAGCACCAATTACAAATAACATCAATATAAATACTCCAATTGGTTCAAATATTGGCGTGGGTTTAGGAATTGTAAACGATAGAATTGGAGTTTCTGATGAGAATAATATTTCTGCGGATTTCTCTTATACGATTCAAGCATCTGATAATTATAAATTGGCTTTTGGATTAAAAGCAAGTGCCAATATTCTAAATATTGCATTCGATAAATTAAGTTATGCCGTTGCTGATCCAAGTTTTGAAACCAATATCAATAACAAAATTGCTCCAAATATCGGTGCTGGAGTTTATTTTTATTCTGATAATACATATATTGGTTTGTCAGTTCCAAATTTTCTTGAAACCAGACATTATGATCGAAATTCGACAATTAATTCAGCAAAAGTAACTGCTCAAGAAAGAATGCATTATTATTTTATTGCAGGACACGTTTTTGATTTATCCGAAAATTTACAATTTAAACCGTCATTATTGACCAAAATTGTTCAAGGCGCACCTCTGCAAATTGATGCTTCGGCTAATTTTATGATTAACGAAAAATTTATTCTTGGCGCTGCTTATCGTTGGACTGCCGCTGCGAGTTTAATGGCTGGTTTTCAAATAAATCAATCTTGGTTAATAGGTTACGGATTCGATTTAGAAACCACAAGATTAAAAGCATATAACTCTGGATCGCACGAAATCTTCTTGCGATATGAGCTTCCTAAACAAAAAATAATTCACCCAAGATTTTTCTAAAAAGTAAAATTATGAAGATTCTAAACTTACTTTATGTAATTTTATTCGGATTTTTTTCAACATTATCTTATTCTCAAAAAGAAAGAGAAGCCAATGCTGATAAAAAATACGACAAATACAATTATG
>JAYVBR010000572.1:0-2139 GCA_043750395.1 Bacteroidota bacterium
GTCAGTGATTTACTGCAAGTTTAGGCTAACCAAATCCCCAACTTCTGCAAGCCACGAGACGTTGTGCGATAGCTTCAAAAAACAGAATACTGAAAATAAAAAGTAGATTTGGTATAGATTTTGAAGTACATAAAATGAATTTAAACATAATTATGTAAGTGTTAAAAAACAAAAAAAATATTGTAAAACGAAATAAATTTAATAATATTACACATTGGGAGGAAAGTGTTGATAAAATATGTTATTTACGATTAAAAGTTTAAAACTTTTATTTTTTTATATCAAAAAATAAATTACCTTTGCACCCTCGTAAAATGAGTAGAGTAAACAAAATAAAATTAGAGAAAAAATGGAAAAAAAGTTTAACACCAAAGGAATTGAATTTGTTCCTAAAAACGCTGTTTCAGAAGAAACAAAGTTGAAGTTGAACAAATTAATGGCTGAAAAAGCTGAACGTTTAACTAAGCTGGTATTTGATTACAGAGCTAGTTCTTTAAGTATTCAATAGAAATTAGCATATGTTAAATTATACACAACATAACGAGAGCCCAAAAAGCTCTCGTTTTATTATAACTACACCACAAGTAAATATTACAATACTTGCATTTGAAAGTTTAGATAACGAAAAAATGTATTTTAATAACGACTTTTTACAAGAAAATGTTGTTGAAATGGTAGTTGCAAAAGCAAGTAGTATTTCTGAAAACTATTGTAAAGAATTAGCATTAACTATTAAACACATATTTGATTTTAAATTAGAGAAAGAAGATAAAACTATTATTTATATTAGTATTCCTGAAAATTCTTTAAAGCATCAATTAATGCAACGTTTTATAGAATCCGATGACAACGCTCATTTTAATTATTTATCTTTTAATGTTGAAGATAATGTTTTCTGTTTTTTCTTCAACGAAAGAAAAATAAGCACAGTAAAAACTTGGAATTCATTAGCTAAATTCTTCAAAGATGAGTATGGAATCAACTTTGAAACAAAAGATGAATAGAAAATAAATATTTGCAAAAAAATCAAGCCATCGCACAACAGCGGTTTGGCGCAATTGGGGTTTTAGGCAAACTTTAAAGTTAGTTTTGTACTTGGAAGTTCAGTCTTTAATTTATACATTTGGCTAACCAAATCCCCAACTGACGCCAAGCCACGAGACGTTAGCAAACAGCTTAAACCAAAATTCCGCAAAAAACAATAAAAATGAAAGAAATGATTTTCCCTAACTATGTAATACTTAATTATGACCTTGGAATCAGAGGTGAATATGACAGTTTATATACATTTTTAGATAAAAATAAAGCATTAGATTGTGGTAATTCTAATTGTGCATTTGAATATCATTTTAAAGGTACTGATTTGGACTTTGAGGATAAATTTATACAGCTAAAAGAAGATTTAGGAAAATCTGTAGCTTTTGGAAAAAATGACAGAATTTACGCAATTGTACATAATGAAGATGGAATAGCGAGAGGTAGATTTTTATTTGGTCAACGTAAAACTCCTATTTGGGATGGATATGCTGAAAAAGAAGTTGATGACAGTTTACCTTTTTAACAAATGAAAACTATACTGCTTGATACGGGTTATTGGATAGCTTTATTTAGTCCCGAAAAAGAAAAGGAAAATCAAGATGTTATTGAACGTGTTTCAAAACTAATTGATGACAATAATCACAGTATTATCATACCATTCCCAACTTTATATGAATTTTTGAATTCAAAACTTTCTCGAAAGGGCAGACAAAAATTTAATTTAGAAGCTGAACTTTCAAAACAGAAATATGAAAAAGTATATGATGAAAAATATCGCAAAAAAGCTTTGGAAAACTTCTTTAGACAATTTTCATTTGTAAATTACGACATAAGTTTAGTTGACGAAATTATTAAAGAAATGATTGAGGATACCACATTAAAGACTGATATTATAGTGACTTTTGACAATGGGTTAAAAAACTATGCAAGGTCTATGAATGTAGAAGTTATAGAATAAAGCCGATTTGCTAACAGCGGTTTGGCGCAATTGGGGTTTTAGGCGAACTTTAAAGTTGGTTTTGTACTTGGAAGTTGGTTTTTTAATCGATACATTTGGCTTACCAAATCCCCAACTGACGCCAAGCCACGAGACGTTAACTG
>JAYVBR010000573.1:0-2138 GCA_043750395.1 Bacteroidota bacterium
CCACGTGTCAAATCGATTATTCCGACTTTTTTTCCGAGTGATATTTCTTTAGCAATTGTTCCGCCACAACCCAATTCGACATCGTCTGGATGTGCGCCAAAAGCAAGAATGTCTAATTTCATAATATTTTTATTGTATGTTTAAATTTGTCTTATTTTTAATTTAAAAAAAGTAATAATTAAAGCCTAAAAATCCAAAATCATCTTCATTGTCATTGATTTATTAATCGTTTCTGTGAACTCTTTTTCAGGATTACTGCCTTTCGTAATCCCGCAGCCGATGTAAATGTATGCGAATTTTTTTACAATTTGCATACATCTTAAATTAACATATAAATCTGATTTATGATTAACGTTTATTTCTCCCAGAAAACCTGTATAAAATTCTCGATTATAATTTTCATTTTCTAAAATAAAACTTTTAGCAGATTCTTTTGGTAAACCACAAACAGCTGGAGTTGGATGCAAAACTTTAATAATTTGATGTAAATCAAAACTTGCATTTAAACTTCCTGAAACTTCTGATTTTAAGTGCAATAAATTGCCTGCACGAACCGAAAATGGCACTGAAACTTTAATATCTTTAGCTGATTTATCTAAAGTTTTTAAAATAAAATCGGTAACATATTTTTGTTCCTGAACTTCTTTTTCTTGCCAATCTACATCGGTTGAACCCGAATATTTTTGAGTTCCAGCTAATGCAACTGTTTTAAAAATATCATTTTCTACTTGAAGCAATTTTTCTGGAGTTGCACCTAACCAAAGTCCAACTTTTGGATGATAAAAACAATATCTAAATGCCGATTGATATTGACAAACTATTTTAGAAAAAGCTGTTATTAAATCGAAATTCTTTAAATCAACAATTTCTTTTCTTGACAGAACTACTTTTTGAAAGTGACCATTTTTTATGGCTAAAATTCCATTTGCAACCAAATTTTCGAAATCTGATTTTGACTTTTCATTAATTTCACTTTCTAAATTAATATCAGAAATGATGTCAATAAATTCATTTTTAAAAACTAAAGTTTCTGATTGATTTTCTGGAATTAAAATATTTTGATTGCCATCAAATGAACAAAAAACAAATCCATTTTCTTTAAAATCATTTAATAAATACAAATCATTATTCGTCTGAAAAACACCAATAATATCTTTTTCATTGGGTTTTCGATAAATTACAAAAGGTAATTTTTGATCGAAATGATTTTGGACTTTTTCCTGAAATGAAATCATTATTTATTTTCTGATTTACGTTTTGGTAAAACCATATTTGTTAGCTTACAAATCGAAATTAAGCTATCATTTTCGTCGGTAATTTTAATTTCCCATAAGTGAATGCTGCTGCCCTTATGGACAATTCTTGCCGTTCCAAAAACAATTCCGTTTCGTTTTGCTTTTACGTGATTTGCAGAAATTTCTATGCCACGAACTTCAAATAAGTCTGGGTTTACAAATAAAAAAGAGGCTGCACTACCTACACTTTCCGCTAAAGCTACACTTGCACCGCCGTGCAACAATCCCATTGGTTGATGAACAGTCGAATTTACTGGCATTTTGGCTTTCAAAAAATCTTCGCCAGCATCGATAAATTCTATTTGCAAGTGACTCATTAATGAGTTTTCGCACATTTTATTGCAAGTATCAATAATAAAATCTTTATCGAAAGTCATATTTTTTTGTTTTAATGCAAATTTATGAAAATAGATTTTAGAATTAAGATTTTCAATTATAATAAACTTAAAAAATCAACGTTATAATTTTTAAATAACCAATATTTTATTAAATTTACAAAAAAAAATCATTTTCAATGCGTCATTATATATACCTAATCATTCTCGGAATCTTATTTTCGTTTACCTCGTGCCGAAAAGATTTTGATACTGTTCCAAGTACAGGAAATTTAGAATTTTCGAAAACCGAAATTTATTTAGACACCGTTTTTAGCACTATTTCATCAAGTACTTATAGTTTAAAAGTTTATAATCGAAGCAATGATGATATAAAAATTCCTACGGTTCAACTTGGTAAAGGTTTGAATTCGAAATACCGAATTATGGTTGATGGAATAACTGGAAACAACAAAATTTTTAATAATGTTGAACTATTAGCCAAAGATAGTTTGTATATTTTCATTGA
>JAYVBR010000574.1:0-11555 GCA_043750395.1 Bacteroidota bacterium
GTCATTTGCAATAACAATAGCATCTTTTTCAACCAAATTATTCAAAGTATTATAAATCTCTGGGAATTGATTTTCTATCTCTTCAATTTTAGTTTTTAGTTCATTATAATTAAGTGTAAATTGTCTAAAAGTTACAAATGCACGAATTATTGCAATGTTAACCTCAATCGCTTTTTCTGATTTTAGTACACTTGAAAGCATTGCAATTCCTTGTTCGGTAAATGCGAAAGGCATATATCTTAAACCTCCATAACTTGAGGACGAAAATTTCGTCCTCAAGTTTGCAAATTCAAATTCCGAAAGTTCAAACATAAAATCTTCTGGAAATCTATTCAAGTTTCTTCGGACTGATGCTTTAAGTCTTTTATTTTCAACTTCATACAAATATGCTAAATCGAAATCTAGCATTACTTTGCAACCTCGAATTTCGTAAATTTTGTTTTGAATAACTTCTATTTCCATAATGTATTATTGTTTGAGGTCGCAATTTGCGACCTCAAATTTGTCAATATTTTCTTTAAGGACGAAAATTTAGTCCTTAACATTTTTTTAATCTTGAGGTCACAAATTGTGATCTCAAGATTAATTTTCTTTAAGGTCACAATTTGTGACCATAGAAACCTTATACCTTTCCTCATTATTCTTAGTTCTCAAAATTATCTCACCAAGAAAACCTGCTAAAAACATTTGAGTCCCAATAATCATTGTGGCTAACGCAATATAAAACCAAGGATTCTCGGTTACTAAAATAGTGTCTTGATGGAAAACAAACAATCTAACCAATTTAGAAATCCCAATATAACCTGCTGATAAAAAACCTATTACAAACATTAAAGTACCAACTGCTCCAAAAAGATGCATTGGTCGTTTGCCAAATCTTGATAAAAACCAAATCGTTATTAAATCCAGAAAACCATTTATAAAACGGTTCATTCCAAATTTAGTTTCGCCGTATTTTCGAGCTTGATGAATGACTACTTTTTCGCCAATTTTCGAAAAACCAGCATTTTTTGCCAAAACAGGAATGTAACGGTGCATTTCGCCAGAAACTTCTATGTTCTTGATTACTATGTTTTTATAAGCTTTTAATCCGCAATTAAAATCATTTAATTCGACTCCAGAAGTTTTTCTAGCTGCCCAGTTAAACAGTTTTGAAGGCAAATTTTTAGTCACAACAGAATCGTATCTTTTCTTTTTCCAACCTGAAACTAAATCGAAATTTTCGTTAACAATCATATTGTACAAACCCGGAATTTCGTCTGGAGAATCTTGCAAATCGGCATCCATTGTAATAATTACATCGCCTTGAGCTTTGGCAAAACCTGCGTGCAGTGCTTGAGATTTTCCGAAATTTCTCAAGAAACGCAATCCTTTTACCGATGAATTTTCGATGGCTAATTGTTCAATTAATTCCCAAGATTTATCTGTGCTGCCATCGTCAATAAAAATCACTTCGTACGAAAAGTTATTTTCATTCATGACTTTTACAATCCAAGAATGCAATTCGGGCAACGATTCTTGTTCGTTTAATAATGGAATGATGATTGAAATTTGCATTAAATTGACTTTTTATTTCTCATTAGGAATGAAATTATAAATCCAAAAATACAATCTCTTAATAAATATCTAACCGCGGATTTAATAATTTCGAAAATATTACTTGGATCGAAATTTTTAGAGAACTCTGTTGATTTTTTAATATCTATTTCTGAAGTATTATTAATTTTCATTAATGAATTATTGAAATCTATTAATAAATTTTTGATTAAAATTATTTTTTCTGGTGTCAAAAAAAGTTGAAAAATAATTATTAGAAATGTTGTTGAAATAAAACTTCCAATTAAAATAGTTTTAAAATAAGTTGAAAAAGCATCTTTAAATGTTATTAAACCCTTTGATTCTTTTTTTTTAATAATTACAGAAACCAATCCAAATATGATGATTAATAACGCTGATATTGTGCCATACCAAACATTTGTTAAATTGTTAATATCTATAAAATATATATAATAGGTAATTAAACAAAGAAAGAATCCAAGACCAATTCCTAGATAAATGTTTAATTTTCTGCCGTTTTCATTCATTTAAACAATTTTTTAAAAATAATTTACAAATATAACAATTCTTAAATTTATTGGCTAAAAATTATTAAAGAAAAAAACATTCTTAAATAGTTGATTATTTAAAAATAATTGTAAATTTGCAATCTCAAAATAATAAATAAAAAGTTATAACGAGTTGATACCTTTTTGAAAAACAAAAGCATCAAAACAAATTATAATTATCACAGAAAAAAATAAAATTTACAATGAAAAAAGGAATTCACCCAGAAAATTACAGATTAGTTGCTTTTAAAGACATGTCGAACGAAGATGTTTTTATTACTAAATCGACAGCAGATACAAGAGAAACAATTATACACGACGGTGTTGAATATCCAGTTGTGAAAATGGAGATTTCTAGAACTTCTCACCCTTTTTACACAGGTAAATCTAAACTTATTGATACAGCAGGACGTATTGACAAGTTCAAAACTAAATACGCTAAACACGCTAAATAATATTTTTGTGTTCAAATTTATATTAAAACCTCTCATTTCGAGAGGTTTTTTATTTGTAATAATTTGTACATTTGAAAAATAAATAATGAAGTTTTTTTTTAGAATTAATTTCTGAAACTTGAAACTTGAAACTTGAAACCTTATATGAACTTCATACTTTTTGACGGAACCGTTCGCAATGCACTTTTGCCTTTTACTTTTACTCGCCCAGTTGCTGATATTCGTATTGGAATTTTAACTATTCGCGAAAAATGGGAGAAACATTTAGGAACGACAACCACAACTTTGACCGAAGAATATTTGTCGGAAAAATATCCGATGGTCGAAATGGAAGAAAACGTAATGATTAACGCTTCATTTCTGCCAAATGATATTCTTTCTGAAATGGTCTCAAATCTCGAAACCAATCAGGCAATTTTTAAAGGCGACGAAATTATTGCATTTCATACTACCGAAAACCAAGAAGAAGTCGATTTTGATGCTTATGAAATATTAGAATATGAACAAGACTGTTTAACTGTCGAACATACTTGGGATATTTTCTCGAAAAATGATGCTGCTATTCGAGAAGATTTCGATTTATTGACCACTGATAGAAAATCACAACCGATTCCAAAATCTGTAAATGTTATTGGTCACGAAAATATTTTTATCGAAGAAGGTGCAAAATTAGAGTTTGTAACCCTCAATGCATCGACTGGACCAATATATATAGGCGCAAATTCGGAAATTATGGAAGGTTCCGTAATTCGTGGACCATTTGCATTGTGTGAATTTGGACGAGTAAAATTGGCTGCCAAAGTTTATGGTGCAACGACTGTCGGGCCGCATTCTGTTATAGGTGGCGAGGTAAATAATTCGGTTTTATTTGGATATTCGAACAAAGGGCACGATGGTTTTTTGGGCAATTCTGTTCTTGGTGAATGGTGCAATATTGGGGCAGATAGTAATAACTCGAATTTAAAAAATAATTATGAAGAAGTTAAATTATGGAGTTATGAAACCGAAAATTTCGCTAAAACTGGACTTCAATTTTGCGGATTAATGATGGGCGACCACAGCAAATGTGGCATAAATACAATGTTCAATACAGGAACTGTTGTAGGCGTTTCGACCAATATTTTTGGTTCTGGATTTCCTAGAAATTTTGTGCCAAGTTTTTCTTGGGGCGGAGCATCGGGTTTTACTACATACATCACTAAAAAAGCTTTCGAAACCTCGCGAATTGTTATGGCAAGACGCAATGTCGAGTTTGACGAAATTGAAGCGAGAATTTTAGAAAACGTATTTGAATTGACAAAAAAATGGCGCAAAGAATAGTTACTTTATTTTTATTAACGATTATAGTTTTTTTGATATTTACATTTGTTAGTTTTTTTAGATTAGCAAAAAGAAATCAAAAAAATAAATGGTTTTATGGAATTGGTTCTATATTTTTATTTTTTGGAATTTTACTTTTTGTTGTCTGTTCAGTTGACATAATTAGACAATTATACTTTTTTGAAAGTGATCCAAATTCACAAATTGAATCTGTTTTTGGGGTTTTTTTAGCTTTTTTTCTAAATTATAAATTCTATAATTATCTTATAAAAAAATGGGAATCTAATGATTTTTTGCGAAATGAGATTCAAGATATAGGAAAAAATACAGAATACTAAAGAGGTACAATATAAAATATCCGATAATTTATATACTACACTATATATATTTTCGGATATTTTGTATGTTACTATGTATAAATTATCAGATAATTTTAAAAAAATATTTAGAAATATCTGATTTGTATAAATTAATTTATACATTTGTATTATGTTACGAAGAAAAAAACAACTTATTATAGCCAAACATTTCTCTAAAAAAGAATTCACAGTACTTATTGGCCCAAGACAAATAGGCAAATCGACAATGCTTAAACAAATGTTTGAAGACTTACTGAATAAAGGAGAAACTGCTTATTTTTTGAATTTGGACAGAAAAGATATTCTTGATGAATTGAATATTAATCCTGAAAATTTATTTAAAATATGTCCATTATTACCCGACAAAAAAATTACAGTTTTTATCGACGAAATTCAATATCTTGATGACGCAACAACTTTTCTTAAACTTTTATTTGATGAATATTCAAATAGATTAAAAATCGTTGCAACAGGAAGTTCGGCTTTTTATATAGACAAGCAATTCAAAGATTCGTTGGTCGGTAGAAAAAAAATTTTCCAGATGGGAACTTTAGATTTTGAGGAATTTCTTCATTTTAAAGGTCGAAACGATTTAGTTTCTGAAATTGGTTTATTAAAATTTAAGAAAAAAACCAAGTCAATTCACGAAAATTTACTTTGGGCTTATATGGACGAGTTTATGAATTATGGTGGTTATCCGGCCGTTGTTCTTGAAAATAACATCGATGACAAAATAGAACTTTTAAGAGAAATTCGAGATTCATACATCAAAAGAGATTTGTTGGAATCGGGCGTTTCGGACGAAACTAAATTTTATAGAATGCTAATGCTTTTGGCAAGTCAATCTGGTAATATGCTTAATGTAAACGAAATATCAAATACTTTGAGAATTACAAATGCAACTGTTGAAAATTATTTATATGTTTTGCAAAAATGTTTTCATATTACTTTGGTCAAACCTTTTTATAATAATTTACGAAAAGAGTTGACCAAAATGCCAAAAGTTTACATTAACGACATTGGGTTGCGAAATATTTTAATAAATTATTTTGCTCCAATTGAGCAACGGGCTGATAAAGGTTTGGTTCTAGAAAATTTTTGTTTTAGAGTTTTGCTAGAACGATATGAACAAGACCAAATAAAATATTGGCGAACTGCTGACGGAAATGAAGTAGATTTTATAATAGAAACTCAATACTTAAAAGGTTTTGCAGTCGAAGTTAAGTTCAATGAACTTGAAGCAAAATTACCTAAATATAAAAAATTCATAGAGAATTATCCAGATTTTCCTTTGGAATTCTGGTGGTGGAAAAAGATGGATTTAATTCTATAAGGTTTCAAAAACCTTATTAGATTTTTTAAATTAATTTCTTTCTACACATTTCTTGAAATTATCCAAAATTTCTTGCCAACCATTTTTTTGTAATTCTAAAGTATTTTCGGTTTCTGGATCAAATTTTTGAGTCACAATAATTTCGTTTTCTATTAATTCGAATGTTGTAATGACTTTTCTATCATCTGCAAGAACATATTCAATTAATTGAAAATCAATAATATTAGTATATTTTCCTTCGAAATTAAAACCAAACGAACCATCTTTGGCTTCCATTCTAATATTGAAACTTTTCGCTATTTGTAAATCGTTTTCAGCTTTTGGACAATGCCAATCGTTAGACGCAAAATACCAATTCAGAATGTGATTTGGATTGTTCCAAAATTCCCAGACTTTTTCTAGAGTTGCAATAATATTAGTTGAAACGTTTATCATTTTTTTACAAATATAAAAAATACGGTTTTTATTTCCAATTTATTTATTTAAAGACATAAATATTAACTTAGTTTATTAAATTTGTATTCAAATTTTTAATCTTTAATATGTTAGGTTTTATTTTATTATACCATGTTTGGAAACGATTTTCAGAATTAGCTTTGAATTTCGGGAGATCGAAAAATAACGGTTGGTATGGGGTTTTAGCATACGTTTTAGGTATTTTAACATTTGGATTTATTTTGGGAATTTTAAATGAAATATTTAACTGGGGAATAGATTGGGATAATAATTTAGCAGTTAATTTATTCGAAATTCCAGTCGGAATATTATGTTGTTATATTTTATATAAAATTCTTGAAAGAAAATGGCAAATCCAATATATTGATTCAGAAACAATTAATGATATTGGTAAAACTATTAATGAAGATTAAAATATTTGTTTAAATTTGCAAATTCAATTTTTTGACAACGATTTCATTAATTGAGTTTTATTATGGAAAATAAAAAAAAAGTAGCCTTCTACACTTTAGGATGCAAATTAAATTTCTCAGAAACATCTACTATTGCTAGAAGTTTTCAAAACGAAGGTTTTGATAGAGTTGATTTCGAAGAAGTTGCCGATATTTATGTAATCAATACCTGTTCGGTTACCGAAAATGCCGATAAACAATTCAAGCAAGTTGTTCGCAAAGCAATGAAATTGAATGACAAAGCATTTGTTGCTGCCGTTGGTTGTTATGCACAGCTAAAACCAGAAGAATTGGTAGCTGTCGATGGTGTCGATTTGGTTTTGGGTGCAACCGAAAAATTTAATATTACAAGTTATTTAAACGATTTATCTAAAAACGACTTTGGAGAAGTACATTCCTGCGAAATTTCCGAAGCTGATTTTTATGTAGGAAGTTACTCAATTGGCGATAGAACTCGTGCGTTTTTGAAGGTTCAAGATGGTTGCGATTATAAATGCACTTATTGTACAATTCCGCTTGCAAGAGGAATTTCTCGATCTGATGCTTTAGAAAATGTGTTGAAAAATGCCAAAGAAATATCAGAACAAAACATTAAAGAAATTGTTCTAACTGGTGTAAACATTGGCGATTATGGCAAAGGCGAATTCGGAAATAAAAAACACGAACATACTTTTCTAGAACTGGTTCAAGAATTAGATAAAATCGACGGAATAGAAAGATTGAGAATCTCATCTATAGAACCCAATTTATTGAAAAACGAAACTATAGAATTTGTATCAAAAAGTCGCACATTTGTGCCACATTTTCATATTCCGTTGCAGTCTGGAAGCAACGAAATCTTGAGGTTAATGAAACGCCGCTATCAAAAAGAAATTTACATTGAGCGTGTCAATAAAATTCGAGAAGTTATGCCTCACGCTTGTATTGGCGTTGATGTGATTGTTGGTTTTCCTGGAGAAACCGATCAACTTTTTTTAGAAACGTATAATTTCTTGAATGAATTAGATATTTCGTATTTGCACGTTTTTACTTATTCTGAACGTGATAATACCGAAGCTGCTTTAATGGAAAATGTAATTCCAGCCAATGTTCGTGCCAAACGAAGCAAAATGTTGCGTGGATTATCAGTTAAAAAAAGACGTGCTTTTTATGAATCGCAAATTGGTTCAAACCGAACAGTTTTATTCGAATCAGAAAACAAAGAAGGATACATTCACGGATTTACCGAAAATTATGTCAAAGTAAAAACACCGTGGAATCCAGAATTGGTCAATACGTTGCAAGAAATTAATTTAACAAAAATTGATGATGATGGAGCAGTTAGAATAGAATTTATAGAGAAATTCGTTTAAAAATAACATTTGAAAATCATATATCTTATAAATATACTATATACAATTTTCAATATTTATAATGAAATCGAATTTTGGTTATTCTAAAAACTGATTCTCCGTATTTTTCTATAAATTGAAATTTATTGCGACCTAATTTTTCAAGACTAATAATGTTCGAAGCAGAAATTTCATAATACATTCCGTTGCCTTCGAGCATAAATTTATTGCCGTTTTCTCTGTAAGCCGATCGAATTAAATCGAATTCAGATAAAATCCAAGTGGTAGATTTGACATCGATATCTATAAAATTGTTAGTTAAACCTTCAGTAATTTCGGTTTTTGAGCCATAATATTTATGGATATTTTCGAAAAAGTCGATAATATCTGAATTTAATTCTTCGGAGATCATTTAATTTTATACAAAGGTTTGTTTGGCGAAATCGGGTTCACAGTCAATGTTTGTCTTGCAGGGTGTATGACTAAATCCATATCTTCCATTGGCACGGCTCCCAAAAATGTATCGTTGCCAATAATCATTGCACCTACAAAACAAAATCTATTTTCAAAGTCAACTCGTATTGGTCCAACATAAGGCAACGAATGAATTTTTTCATCAGCAGTTTGAACATTTCCATATTCGTGTGTTTCTAGTTCTAGCTGAAAAGCGATAGCTTCGGGAATGCACAAATGAACTGCTCCAGAATCGACCAACGAAGTAACTTCAATGGGTCTTAATTCGGGTTTTCTTGGATTGCTCATTTTTATTTTGGCATATACTAATCCCATTTTTATTTTTATTTAAAAATTCAAAAGCTTAATTTTTATTTCTGTAATCTATTTTCTTAAAACTGCAATATTAAATCTTAATTCCTGGTGGCAATAAATCAGCATAAACTTTATTTTTCTTAAAAAACAAAGCTATTTTTGGTAAAATCGGAACAACTTTTAGTTTGCGTTCGTAGGCAATTTCCATTATATTTTTTAAATATTCGATTATAAAATCATCATTTTCGTAACCATCTGGCGTATTTATTTTGGTTAGAAAAATCTTTTTTTCTTGAAACGAATATTCCACAGTAACCATTCCTTCGGGAACCAAAGTTTCGAATTGTCTGGCAAATTTATTGTCTTTTATTTCTAATTTTATAAGTGTTTCCATAATTTTATTGCATTGGAACTTCGATTAAAAGTATTTTGGATTTTTTATTAATCTTGATTTCAAATTCTTGAATATCAGTAATTTCTATCGCATCTCGTTCATTTGCGACAGCGTTATTAACTTCGATTTCGCCTTCAATTAAAAAAAGATAAACGCCGTTTTCTGGAATATTTAAATTATAATTTATCGATTTATTTTCATCAAAAATACCTAGACTAAAAAAAGTTTGTTGATAAACCCAAAGCGCATTTTCATCATTTTTATCGTTTGGTGAAACTACATTTACAAAGGTATTCTTTTTTGATTCTAAATCGAACGATTTTTGATCATATCTTGGGCTAACATTCTGTTTATTAGGAAAAACCCATAATTGCAAGGTTTTTGCAGGTTCGGTCTGACTCGGATTCATTTCTGAATGTTCGATTCCGGTTCCTGCACTCATAACTTGTACTTCGCCAAAACGCACAATTGCTTCATTTCCCATAGAGTCACGATGCTTTAATCCGCCTTCGAGCGGAATAGTTATGATTTCCATATTTTCGTGTGGATGTGTGCCAAAGCCCATTCCTGCTGCGATATAATCGTCATTTAAAACCCGTAATGCTCCAAACTGAATTTTATTAGGATTGAAATAATTGCCAAACGAGAAAGAAAAATTGGCTTTCAGCCAACCAAAATCTGCCGTTCCACGTTCGGATTTTTTGTTTAATTTAGTAATCATAACTTATTTAAAATATATAGTTAGAAAATTTAGCTAATTAAAAAATTATTTTACTTTTATACAAAATTCGTGAAAAATTACGTTTTAATCTAATTCGCTACGTTAAAAGAATCTTTATGTCCAAAATTCCAGTTTATTTTATGCCAGGATTGGCTGCAAGTTCAACAATATTCGAGAAAATAAAATTACCAGAATCGCATTTCGAAATGTATTATTTAGAATGGTTTATCCCAGAATTAAACGAATCTTTAGATAATTATGCACAACGAATGTCACAATTTGTAAAACACGATTACGCAGTTTTAATAGGCGTTTCGTTTGGTGGCGTTTTGGTTCAAGAAATGAAAAAACATTTAAGTCCAAGAAAAGTAATTATTATTTCGAGTGTTAAATCAAACGAAGAATTGCCTCAACGAATGAAATTAGCTAAAATCACAAAAGCTTATAAATTAATTCCAACAGGATTGGTTGCAAATATGGAAACATTGACTAAATACGCATTTGGAACAATGATAAAAGAACGACTTAAATTGTACAAAAAATTCTTGACAATGAAAGACAAAGCTTATTTAGATTGGGCAATCGAGCAAGTTGTTTGTTGGGAACGAAACGATGTCGATTCTGAAATTACTCACATTCACGGTGACGACGATAGTGTTTTTCCGATTTCGAGTATCAAGAATTTTATAAACGTTAAACGAGGAACACATATTATGATTATTAATAGGTACAAATGGTTTAATGAAAATTTACCTAAAATAATTTTAGAATAAATTATTTATAAAGACTTGATTGTCGTAGTTTTGCAAAAAATTAAAAATAAATGTTTAAGAAAATAGCCATAATTTCATCTTTATTAATTGCAAGTGGACTGTTGATTTTTGCGGTTTCAAATCCGAAAAAAAAAGAAACAATTGTCCTAAAAACCGATTATCCATTTCCTGTCAAAGTTGATTTTTGTGGCGAAGAAGCGCCATTGCAAATTATTGATGTGCGCGAAAGGTTAGATCGAGAATTGGTGACCAATGTTAATATGCACGGCTCAACAATAATGATTTTGAAACGTGCCAACAGAGTTTTTCCTATAATCGAACCGATTTTAGCAAAAAATAATGTTCCAGACGATTTTAAATATTTGGCAGTTATCGAAAGTGCATTAATCAATGCAACTTCTCCAGCAGGAGCGAAAGGAGTTTGGCAGTTTATGCCCGAAACCGCCAAAGAAAAAGGAATGGAAGTCAACGATCAAGTAGACGAAAGATATAATTTAGTAAAATCGACCGAAGCCGCATGTCAATATTTATTGGTTGCCAAAGCAAAATTGGGAACTTGGTCACTTGCTGCTGCAAGTTACAACGGTGGAATGGGTGGTGTTTCAAAACAAATTGATATTCAAAAACAAACAAATTTTTATGATTTGTTGTTAATTGACGAAACCCATCGTTATGTTTTTAGAATTTTGGCTTTGAAAGAAATTATGCAAAACCCAACAATTTATGGTTATAATCTTCAAAAATCAGAATTGTATCCTAGTATTGAAACTAAAAAAATTGCGGTTGATTCGACAATTACCGATTTAACAAGTTTTGCCAAATCACAAGGAATTAATTATAAAACCCTTAAAATTTATAATCCTTGGTTGCGAGACAGAAAACTCGACAATAAATTAAAGAAAAAATACGAATTTGAAATTCCTTTGACTGGATTTTAGAATTTTTCTTGAAATTTTTAGATGTGCTGCCGTGCATCTTTGCAAAATAACTATGAAGTGGTTTAAACTTTTTTCAATTGGCTGCAAAATTGTCTTTTTGCCCCATATTTCAGATTTTTTTTATTCGATAGCGATGCTATCCAATAAAAA
>JAYVBR010000575.1:0-2136 GCA_043750395.1 Bacteroidota bacterium
GGCGTTGGCAAAACTTGTCCGTTGGCATCAAGTTGTACATTTTTATCAAAGGGATCATTTGCACCAGCTATTAAAAACTGATTGTTTTGCTTTGGCAAAAAGTTCAAAAGATTCTTAATTCCAGTATAAATCTCAAAATCTTTAAATCCAGAATAAGTAAATTGCACATTTTGAATGCTGTGAATTGGCGAATTTGGCGCTCGTGGATCTAAATTTTTTAACAATGGCAATTTCATCGATCCATATAAATTTCCAGTATAATCGATGGTCAAATTTATAGGTTTTATTTTATAAGAAACATTCCAAGTTGCAGTAAATCGTTCGGTCAAAACAGGAATTACGCTATTTCCGTTTACAATATTTCTATTATCCAAAAAAGAAAAACCGGTAATTACTTTCAATCCATTACTAAAATTCACATCAATATTAGTTGTAATTCCTTGACTAATAGCATAACCATTAATATTGTCATAAAATATTTTGTTGGGGTCTGCCACAAAATCGCTCACAATTTTATTGCTAAACCTTGTGTAAAAAGCCGAAGTTTCTATTCCTATAAACGTTCCGTTTTCAAAATTAAATTTTTTGATATAATTCAAATTTACGTTTATAGATTGTTCTGGTTTCAAATTATTTTTTATAATTACTTCTCTAGATCCAGTCAGCGCAGCGTGGTCTTCGGTAAACAAGTTGACTACTCTAAAACCAGTTCCAGCATTTAATCGAACAATATTATTGTCATTTATTTTTAATTTATAGGCCAATCGTGGCGTAAAAATATTACCATGAAATGAGTTGTAGTCGTATCTTATTCCTAACAAGAGTTTGTTTTTATCGTTAAAAGCTATTTCATCTTGCACAAAAATGCCTGGCAAAAATGTTTTTTCGGCTTTATTTTCTCCATTTTGTGCAGTTGCTGTCGTATTATCATCGTAATAATTATATCGCAAAGCTGTACCGAAAAGCAAGTCGTGTTTGCGCAATTTTTTATCCCAAATAAGTTGTCCAAAAGCAATTTTTTGGTTGGCAATATAACTTGTTGTTCCATAGCGACTGTCTTGATAATGCACATTTGCTGAAAACGAAAACATAATTTTTTCCGAAGTTGGCAACTGATAATTACCTAATAATTCTGCTCGTTTTGTATAAATACTTTCTCCATAAATTAAGTTTCCACCTCTATATTTTCGTTCCCAACGCATGTCACCACCAAAACGGTCTTCATAAACACCACGAGCGGCAAGCGTGAATAATTTATTTTCTTTTCTAGTAAAAGTCCATTTCTGGAATAAGGAAATTCTGTCTGATAATGTTACATCTGTAAAATTATCTTTGTCGTTATCAACTCGATGGCCATATTTGAAATAATTCAATCCAAAAAGTGCGATGGTTTTTTCTCCTATATTGAATTTTGCACCCAAGTCAACATTATTTTCTAAATATGATGTTGAGAAAAAATCAGATGAAAATTTGGGAGCGTTCGTGGCATTTTTTGTGATAATATTTATTAATCCGCCGACGGCTTCGCTGCCATAAAGTGACGATGCTGGCCCTTTTACAATTTCTATTCTTTCCACCAACGAATTTGGAATTCCAGATAATCCATAAACTGTCGAAAGGCTGCTTACAATTGGCATTCCGTCAATCAAAACTAACGTATAAGGTCCTTCAAGACCGTTTATGTGAATGTCCCCAGTGTTACAAACCCCACAATTCAGTTGCGGACGCACACCATTTACGTTTTGTAAAGCTTCATAAATACTAGCAGTTGGATTTTGTTTGAAGAATTTTGGCGAATAAACCTCAACGGGAACAGGACTTTCTAGTCGTCGAACAGGTTTGAGCGTTCCCGAAACTACAATTTCATTGAGTTGGTTTTCCATAACTTGTAAGTCAAAATTCTGAATTAAATTTTCATTTTCTTTCAGTATTATGCTTTTTCTAATAGTTCGAAAACCCATTTCAGAAATCTGAATTTTATAATTCCCAGTTTTTAGGTTTTGGAATGAATAATTGCCTAAACTATCAGTTTGTGTTTTTAATTTTGTTCCTACTAAATAAACTTCGACATTATTTGAAAATTTTTCTTCAGCAGAAATTCGACCTATAATGGATTGGTTTTCTTGCGAGAAAACT
>JAYVBR010000576.1:0-4980 GCA_043750395.1 Bacteroidota bacterium
GTTTTACAACGTTGGTACAAAGCCGTTTCGCCGTTATTAAAAAGTTATTATGGCACTGGCGGCGATTTGAATGTGGACGAAATTCATGAGGTCATTCCAATGACCGAAGAATGTGGCGTTTGGCATCCGCAAGAAGGTGTTTTTAATGGACATTTCAAGCCAACCGAAGCTGACAAAATAAACAGAATTGGTCAGTTGCGGCAAGGTGTTGTGAAAGTTATCGAAAATCCGAAATTCTCGCCAGATGTTGCCCGAAAATATACAATTGCCGATATGATTACTGGTTTTGGTGTTGCCGAAGCTGTTCGTCATTTTTATGATATTTATGGCGGAAACGTAAAAGGTAAAAAAGCAATTGTTCAAGGATTTGGCAATGTTGGCTCGGCTGCAGCATTTTATTTAACCGAAATGGGTGCCAAAGTAATCGGGATTATTGACCGTGATGGTGGAATTATTAACGGAAATGGATTTTCTTTCGAAGATATAAAAATTTTATACCTTAATAAAAATGGAAATAAATTAGTTTCCAAAAATATGATTTCATTCGAAAAAGTCAATCAAAAAATTTGGACAATTGGTGCCGAAATATTCACACCTTGCGCTGCATCGAGATTAGTTACTCAATCTCAAATTGAATCAATGATAGCTTCGGGTTTAGAAGTTATTTCTTGTGGTGCGAATGTACCATTTGCCGATAAGGAAATATTTTTTGGTTCAATAATGGAAAATGTAGACAGCAAAGTTAGTTTAATTCCAGATTTTATTTCAAATTGTGGAATGGCGAGAGTTTTTGCCTATTTTATGGAGAAAAAAGTTCAAATGACCGACGAAGCTATCTTTGCAGATACTTCAGAAATTATAAAAAATGCAATCGCAAAAGCCCACTCTTTAAGTACTTCCAAGACCAATATTAGCGCAACAGCCTTTGAAATTGCACTAAAACAATTGACTTAAACAATTTTTATTATATTTATGCGTTTTTCTAAATAAAGGTGAAAGTAAATAAAATGGACAATTTATATAAAATTAAGAGCCAATCCAACAATAAATTAGTTGATAAATTTGTCAATTCAAATGGTTCAGATAAACGAAAATCGATAATTTTATCAGTATTTTTATATGGAACAATGTTGCTTATTTTATTTTTTATACGTTTTTGGCCACCATCAAACTTAGCAGAATTAACTGGCGGTGGTGGTGGCGGTGGAGTTTCGGTAAATTTTGGCGATTCTGATATAGGAATGGGCAATGATTTTCAAAACGAAGAAAAAGTTATTAAAAACCAAGCAAAACCAATTCCAGTAAAAGAAATTCAAGAGGAACAAGACGTAATTGCAGAAGAAGATTCCAAAGATGAAGGCGTTGTTATTCCTAAAAAAATCAATGTTAAGAAAGTTAAAGAAGTTATTATTAAAGAAACAAACCCAGTCGTAATTACAAAACCAGTTAAAGAAACAACAAAAACACCAACCAAGCCACAAAACGATGCACTTTCTAATATTTTAAAAGGTTCAAAAACTGGCGATGGAACTGGTAAAACAGCTGGGAACCAAGGTTCAGCAAATGGCGGACTGAACAATTCTGGTTATGGTGCAGGAGGTTCTGGCGGAGGAACAGGTGGCGGAACTGGTTCTGGAAACGGAACTGGAACTGGATCAGGTTCTGGCTCAGGAACTGGTGGTGGATCGGGTTCGGGCAACGGAAAAGGTTCGGGAGCAGGCTATTCGTTAGGCGATCGAAAAGCGCTTTTGAAACCATCTCCAGCCTACAATTGTGACGAAGTTGGAAAAGTCGTTGTGCAAATTACTGTTGACAAAAACGGAAAAACTATTAATGCAACTCCTGGAATTAAGGGCACAACAAATACTGCAAAATGTCTTTTGGATCAAGCAAAAATTGCTGCAATGAACACGAAATGGAGTGCTGACGAAAATGCTCTCGAGCAACAAGTTGGTAAAATTGAATATAATTTTAAATTGAATTGACACGGTACTGCTTAATTTCTAAAAAAAAATTCTACTTTTTTCTAAAAATATTTAACATAATTATTTATTTTATTGTTAATAATTTCTTTTCTGATTCAAGAATTTTCGAATCTTTTTAAGAGATAGTTCTTTCGAATAATTCGAATGCTTTCTCCGAGGTATTGATTGTTGTATCAGTTGCAGTATTGGCTTTTAGTAGATTGCTTGTAAGTATAAATTGTTTGATTAACAAATTTAGAATTTAACATTAACAACTCATTTTGAAAGAATTTTATTAAAAATGTGGTTTTACCACGAATTGTGTGGGTAAAAATTTTCTACCACAAATTACACAAATTCGCACAAATTGTTAATTTCAAAAATTTAATTACACAAATTCTAGGGTTTGATAACGAGATTTTTGAAATTAATATACTATTTTCATTAGTAAAAATTAGCGTAATTGCTTTGCCTGTTCGTATTTTCAGGCTCGGGTCGTGGCTTTTTTTAAATTGTAAATTAATAAACCCATTCAATTCGTGGTAGAACCTTAAATGTTCTTAAAAATTGTTATTTAATATTAAAATAATGATTTGTAGACTGAACCCAAAAGTTTGGACAAATTTATAATAAATTTTAGGTTTAGTTGACCAAAGTCATTTCGTCAACAATGTGTTTAGCATTAGAAAAATTCTCTATAACCCAAAGTACATATCGAATATCAACATTAATTGTTCGCTGTAGTTTTTTGTCAAAAATAACATCTCCAGCCATTGCTTCTATGTTTCCATCGAATGCAAGTCCAATCAATTCTCCTTTTCCATTTAGAACTGGCGAACCCGAATTTCCGCCTGTGATGTCATTGTCCGTAAGAAAATTCACATGAAGCGAACCATCTTTATCAGCATAACGTCCAAAATCTTTTTTGGTGTTCATTTCTAACAAACGAGTTGGTAAGTCGAATTCTTTATCGCCTTTTTTGTATTTTTTAATTTGACCAGCAAGTGTGGTATAATTATTTATTTTGGCATCGTTTCTTTTATCTGCTGGTAACGACCGTACTTTTCCGTAAGTTAATCTTAAAGTTGAATTGGCATCTGGATATTTTATAGTTCCGATTTTAGATTCTCGCAAACCTTCAACTAGTAATCTAAAAGAAGCACCGAAATCGTTTTGAGCTTTGGCAATTTCATCAGATTTCGAATTTGAATGTGCTATTAAATCATTTGACAATTGATAAAGTAAATCATTTTTAAGAACGTCTAACGACGGATTTAAAACGAAATTTTTTAATTTTTCTTTAGATGTCATTAAGCTAGAATCAACAATATTGTTGATATAACTTGTAAAATCATTATTGTTTTCTAATGCAATTTTAGCAACCATCGGAGCAATTGCATAACCCTTGCATTTTGTTGCATAAAGCTTTAGTTGCGCAGCTAGAATGTCTTTTTCGGCAGGAAGGTGCATATTTGCAAATATTTCGTTTGCCATTTCAGGGAACATTGTTGCCATTTGAGATTTTTTGGTCGCATCGGCAGCGATATAACTTTCTAGTTGCTTACCTATTGTTCTACCTGAACTAGCTAAAACACTAGTTCTAAACATTTGCGATAAATAATTATCGTGACGCGATTTTTCATTTGTTAATGCATAAAACTTATTAATTGTCTCGACAACAGTTCCGTACTTAGCTTTATTCGTTGGCAAATTGGCCCATTTATCGAATTTAACCTCTTGTAAAGCTTTAGATTTTGCTGTACCAAATTTTGAAAGTGCATCAATCATTCCTTGGCGGTTTTTCCAGTAATTGGCAGTTCCAGCATATTTAGAAGCATAAACCAAGTTCAAAGCATCAGACTGGTTCATATATTTTTTCATATTGTCCATTCCAGTTTTCGCTCCTTCAACCCAAGCAGGATATGCAAACTTAACATTTTGCTCAATTCCGCCTGCTGGCATCCAACGATTGGTTCGACCAGGATAACCCAAAATCATTGCAAAATCGTTTTCTTTTACACCAACTAAATTTACTGGTAAATGATGTTTTGGTTTATAAGGAACATTATCAACAGAATAATCTGCTGGTTTTCCATCTTTATCTGAATAAATTCTAAACATAGAAAAATCGGCTGTGTGTCTGGGCCATTCCCAATTGTCAGTGTCGCCACCAAATTTACCTAAACTTTCTGGTGGAGTTCCCACCAACCGAACATCGTTATAATCTTGATAAACAAAATAATAGAACTCGTTTCCTTGAAAAAAAGGACGTACAGAAACTGTATATTTTCCACCCTCATTATTTTCTTTTTCGATTAGTGAAATTTCTTTATTAATTGCTGCTTCACGTTCCAATTCTGACATTTTTGTATTTGTTACAGCCAAAATTCGTTTTGAACAATCATCCATTCTTACGAAAAACCTCACATAAAGGTTTGAAGGTTTTATTTCTGATTGTTTATTTTCTGCCCAAAAACCATCTTTCAAAAGATTTTTATTTGATGTAGATAATTCTGCAATTGCACCATACCCACAGTGGTGATTGGTCAAAACCAAGCCATCTTTAGATATTAATTCGGCAGTACAACCACCGTTAAACTGCACAATGGCATCTTTCAGGGAATGATTATTGATGCTGTAAATTTCTTCTGATGTCAATTGCAACCCCATTTTTTGCATATCTCGATGATTCAATCTTTCAATAAACATCAAAAACCACATTCCTTCATCTGCTCTTGCACTTGCTGGAATAAGCAAAACTGACGTTATAAATATCAAAAATATTTTTTTCATTGTATTTGTTTTTTAAGCTGTAAATGTAATTTATTTTTGTTTGTGTTACAAGTCAAGATTTTGTTTCATATAAAATCATTTATTGATATTTATACCTTATCGTTTATTACTTGAATTGAAGTAAAATTAACATTGGCGGACGAAAACTAGTTCATTTCGAAGTTTATTGATAAATACAATACTTAATCAAATTCACAAGTGCAAAATTCAGATGAATTATTCT
>JAYVBR010000577.1:0-2134 GCA_043750395.1 Bacteroidota bacterium
CTAATTACAATATTATTTTTCAACTTAGGGTTTTCATATAATAAAACAAATGATTCTAAATCTGAGAAAAAAATATTAGAATTGGTTTTGTCCGTTTTAAAAAAAACACATTTTAATCCTGCTAAAATTGATGATAAATTTTCGAAAAATGTTTACAAAGAATATCTTTATTCTATAGATAAGCAAAAAGTGTTTTTGTTACAATCTGATATCGATGAATTTTCTAAGTACAAATTGAAAATTGACGACCAAATTTTAAAAAATGATTTGACCTTTTTTTATTTGACCTACGACAGGATTTTAAAAAGAATGAAAGAGTCTAAATTAATTTATACAGATGTTTGTGCTGGTAGAATTGATATTATGACCAATGAAGTTATAAACGAGAATTTTGAAGATTGCAAATATTCTAAAGATAAAAATGGAATTTCTAAAAAGTGGTTAAATCAATTTAAACTAAATATTTTGCAAGAAATTTTCGTAAATGAAAACTCTGAAAAATACGAGTCATTAACTTTTGATCAAGCCGAAACTAAAGCAAGAAAAAAATTACTAGATTATTTAAATAACAACCAAGATAATTATGAAAATTTAAATAGAGTTTATTTTTTTAATTTTTTTATTAATGCTATAATCAATCAATTTGATAATCATTCTGAATACATTCCTTCAAAATACAAAGCAAAGTTTGAAGCTGAAATGAGTGGAAAAATAATAGGGTTAGGTGATCAGCTTGAAATTATTAACGGATTCATCGCCATAAAAAAAATTGCCTATGGTGGACCAGCTTGGAAAAGTAAAAAAGTCGATGTTGGCGATTTGATCCTGAAAGTTCAAGAAGAAAAAGGAGAACTTATTGATATTGTAGGATATTCTCAACAAGATTTTATAAAGCTTATTAAAGGAAAAGTTGGATCTATAATTAAAGTTACCATAAAAAAAGAAGATGGAACAATTGTAGTTGTTTCTATTAAACGAGACGTAATCGAAATAAATGACAGTTATGTAAAATCGGCAATTGCGATTAAAAATAACAAAAAATATGGAGTTATCGATATTCCTGTTTTTTATAAAGATTTTGAAGACGAAAATGCTCGAGATGCAGCTAAAGACGTTGAAAAAGAAATAGAAAATCTAAAAAAAGAAAATATAGAGGGAATTGTTATTGATCTCAGAGACAATGGTGGCGGATCGCTAGATATGTCGATGCAAATTGCAAGTTATTTTTTAGGTAGTAATCCAATTGTTCAGGTTAAAAATGCTGATAAATCTGTACAAGTTTTGTCAAATAAAGAAGGTAAAATTCTTTGGGACAAACCTATAGTTTTGCTAACCAGCAACGATTCAGCATCAGCAACCGAAGTTTTTGCAGCTGCAATTCAAGATTACAAACGCGGAATAATTCTAGGAAGCTCACAAACATTTGGCAAAGGAACTACTCAAAACACTTTGAATTTAAATGATTTTAACCCAAAAAAAGATGAATCGGATTTTGGTATATTGAAAACAACAATTCAAAAATATTATAGAGTTTCTGGCGGATCAACCCAATTAATTGGTGTTTCTAGCGATATAGTTATGCCTGATAAATTTTGGCATTATTTATATGGCGAAAAAAACAAAAAAAATATTTTATCTTGGGATAAAATCGAAACAATCGCATATAAACCATTTGATAATATTATAAATTTTGACGATGTTATAAATTCATCTAAATTAAGAATTGCAAATAACCAAAATTTTAAACTAGCTATCGATATTGAAGATTTTAAATTTAAAAATAGAAATAAGTCTTTTTTGATAAATCTTGATAAATTTAGAATCGAAAAAAAAAACTATGAAAACGAAGAATTAAGAATAATAAATTCTACAAATTTTGAAAATTTTTCGGAATTCAAATCTACAAAAGCAGAAAGTCTATTATTCAAAAAATCATCTTCTTTAGAGGAAAAGAGAAAGCAATGGAATGAAAAACTGAGCAAAGACATTTACCTAGACGAAGCATTGAATGTTTTATCAGAAATAAAAACCAAATAAAAAAATGAATAAATTTTTTTTAATATTTGCTGTACTTATTTTTTTTAATATTGGATTTTCGTTCAATAAAAGAATAGACCCAAAATCCGAGAAAAAA
>JAYVBR010000578.1:0-2134 GCA_043750395.1 Bacteroidota bacterium
AGTTTTGATTTAAGATTCAAAAAAATAAAAAAATAAAACTACTGCCAACAGCGGTTTGCGAAAATTGGGGTTTTAGTCTTGAATTTAAACTTTGTTTTGTACTTTTGTGGTCAGTGATTTACTGAAAGTTCGGGCTTACCAAATCCCCAACTTCTGCAAGCCACGAGACGTTGTAGGCAATGCGACCAAAATTGTACATAAAATAAATTAAATAATGAATTTAGAATCAATCAAACTCAAAAATTTCAGAGGTTATGCTGATGAAATTATAATATCTATTTCAAACTTGACAGCTTTTATTGGAAAAAATGATGCTGGGAAATCTACAATTCTTGAAGCACTTGAAATTTTTTTTAATAACAAAATTGTAGTTTGTGAAAGAGAAGACTTAAGCAAAAATGCAGATGGAAACAATATTGAAATCACTTGTATATTCAATGATTTTCCATCTGAAATAATTATCGACGCTGCAGCACCAACAACATTGGCTTCAGAATACTTATTAAATAATGCAGGAAAATTAGAAATAAAAAAAGTTTTCCCAGCTACAGCAGCTAAACCCAAAGAAAAAATATACATCGTTTGTAATCATCCAACGGCAGTAAATGCTAACGACTTATTAGAATTAAAAAAGGCAGAATTAAAAACTCGAGCAAAAGATTTAGGCATAATTGCCACTTCTTATAATGGAAATATTAACTCATCAATAAGAGAAACGATTTGGCAGAATATTGGGGCTTTGAATTTATCTTCAACAGAATTGCTAATCGATAAAGAAGATTCTAAAAAAGTATATACTGCAATAGAAAATTACTTGCCAATATATGCACTTTTTCAATCTGATCGACAAAGTAATGACGATGACAAAGAAGTAACTGATCCAATGAAAATTGCTGTCCAACAAGCACTTCAAGAATTAGAAGCAGAATTGACTTACATAAAAGAGCAAGTTCGTAATAAAGCAATTGAAACTGCTAATCGAACTTTAGTCAAATTAAAAGAAATGGCGCCGGATTTAGCCGACGAATTAATCCCCGAATTTAAAACAGATCCAAAGTTTGATACACAATTTAAACTTACAATTAAAGCAGAAGACGATATACCAATTAACAAACGTGGAAGCGGTGTAAGAAGATTGATATTGTTAAACTTTTTTAGAGCAGAAGCTGAAAAAAGAAGGCTAGGAAATGTGGGAGATAGAATAATATATGCTTTCGAAGAACCTGAAACATCACAACATCCTAATCATCAAGAAATGCTAATAAAAGCATTTATAGAATTATCAAATGCGCCAAATACTCAAATCATTCTTACAACTCATACTCCAAGTTTAGCAGGACTTTTACCATTACCAAGTTTAAGGTTTATAAATAAAGTTGGTATGTTAAGAACTCTAGAATCAGGAACTGATGAAGTATTTCAAAAAATTGCTGATACATTGGGTCTTTTACCTGATCCAATTTCAAAATCAGCAAAAGCAATATTATTAGTAGAGGGAAAATCTGATGTGAGTTTTATAAATCATACTTCACAAACATTAAAAGATGCAGGACATTTGACACATACTTTTTCAGAAAAAGAAATCGCAATTGTTCCAATTGGAGGTTGCGGAAATTTAAAACATTGGAGAACTTTAAAATTAGCAGAACAATTTAATATTCCTTGGTGCATCCTTTTAGATTCTGACAAAGGAACAGTTGAAGAAGCAATAAATACTACTGCTATAAATAATCTAAAAGCAGAAGGTATAAAAGCCTATGTAACTAGAAAAAGAGAACCAGAAAATTATTTACATTTATCAACTTTAGCATTGCCTCCTGGAAGTGTATTTACCTTTAATGAAACAGACGATGCAAAACATTTAATTAGCCTGCTCAAGTCAAAGAAAAAAGATCACGTATTAGATACTTACTGGCCAAATATGACTGCAGTCTTAATTAGAGAAATGGAAACTTACGACGACGAAGGAATTGAAAGATATGAATTTACAGAAATGTTCA
The DNA here is from genome assembly GCA_043750395.1 of Bacteroidota bacterium. Classification (GTDB taxonomy): domain Bacteria; phylum Bacteroidota; class Bacteroidia; order Flavobacteriales; family Flavobacteriaceae; genus Flavobacterium. Next base: position 2,001 of record JAYVBR010000578.1, read on the forward strand.
CAGATTATATGAGCATTTGCTAAATGCACTGCCTACAACAGCGGTTTGGCGCAATTGGGGTTTTAGGCGAACTTTAAAGTTGGTTTTGTACTTGGAAGTTCGGTCTTTAATTTATACTTTTGGCTAACCAAATC
>JAYVBR010000579.1:0-2131 GCA_043750395.1 Bacteroidota bacterium
TATTGAATATAGAAATGGTAGATGGTTTAGAACTATCGAAAATTCAAATTGTTGATTTAACTGGAAAAATTGTTTTAGATCAAAATCAAGATTTAAATATTCTTAATGTAGAAAATCTAGCAAACGGATTATATATTATTCAAATGTATTCTGAAAACAAATCGTTTACTGGAAAATTTGTAAAAAATTAATTTGATTTTTTGTTTAAAATTTGAACTGAAATAATTGTTTCTATAACCAAAAATAAAAGAAATAAAAATAGATAATTCCATTTTTCTAATGAATGCTTAAAGTTAATATTCGATGCATAAGGGCGAATAATAAAAAAACAACATATCATTTTTATACAAGTCAATAGCATAAAAACATTGCCCAATAGGTCAATGTTTTTTTGTTTTACAACAATTGATACGGAAGTAATTATTAAAGCTAAAACCGAAAACAAAACATACAACTCTTCTAAAGAATAATTAAAAAATTTTAAATTAATTTCTAAATTTAAGAAAATAAAAAGTGTTTTGTGAATCGAATAACAACCAATAATTGCAACGAATAATAAACCTATTGGTTTGATTTTTTCTAAAAACATAAACATTATTGGTTTTTACCTAATTCAGAAACTTGTCGGTAAACATTGTAAAGCGCAATAAAGACACCCACTATTGTAAGAATTTTAAAATAATAAAACTCTTTGCTTTCATAATTCTGATCTAACCAAAAACCAAGTTTGTAAAACAAGAAAATAATCACACCCATTTGGACAGGAATATTAATTAATCCCAGCCATTTTGTATAATTATTTTTGTTCTGGTTTTGGTTTTCCATCATTTTGATTGTTTCGAACATTATTTTGCATTTCGCAAGTTGCATTAAATTCTGCTCCTGGTTCAACCGAAAGTTTACCACAAATTACATTTCCTTTAATACTAGACTTAGCTTTTAGATTTAATAAATCTGTGACTTTAATTTTTCCGTCAAATTTGCCTTCGATATCAGCATTCTCGCAAGAAATATCCCCAGTAACACTTCCTGCTGGACCAATAACTAGTTTCCCTTTCGAGTTAAAATTACCTATCAAATGTCCATCTAATCTAAAATCAGCCATCGAACTAATTTCACCTTTTATGGTTGTTCCTTCAACAATTCTATTGGTTTTTCCTAAAACGTCGGTTAAGTTTTTTTCTTTTTTATCAAACATAAGTATTATTTTTTGGGTCTAGCTTCTTCAATTGGATCGTTTTCCTGCATTTCTTGAACAGGCATTGAACCAGGAGGAGCCATATTTCTGGTAGGTTTTTTGTTTTGGTTTTCTTGAATTAGTTTTTTTATTGCCTCTGGAGTATCTTTAGACATTTCCTGAATTTTTTGAACTTGTTCTTGTTTTTTAGCAACTGGAGTCGCAATTTTTTTTGGGTCTTTCAAATATTCGTCAATATTTTTCTTTATTTGAACAATTTTATAGTTGTCACTTGAGATAATAATTGGCGATTCGGTAATTTGATATTCTTTGTAATCTCTTAAAATCGAAACAATATCTTTAGCTTGAGATTCATCTTTAATATTGTGAATTACAATAAAATCTTCTTGATAAAGATATAAATCAGTAGAAGCTTTAAGTTTTGAGTAAGCACTTTTATTGATAAATTTTGTCAATTTATCCAATAAAGGTTTTGCATTTGAATCATTATTACAATCCAATCTGTAAATTAATTTCCAACTCAAAGGTTTTTCGAGGTTAAACTGCAAAGTTTCCATAGCTGCGATATCTTTTGTAATAAAAGTCTCAGCATCTTTTCCTTCTTGAATGTTCGGATAATTTAAAGAAACTTCATTCAGAGCTTTTTTAAAAGAAGCTAAACCTTGTACTTTACCAATATTATTTGCTCTTAAAAGTTCGAATTTTGGTTGAATTTCGTCACCAGTATATTTCAAAATAGCTTTTTCTACCAATGGAACCAAGTCACGATATTCTTCGTTTTTATACTTTCTAAACAAGGAAGAATATTCTGCTTCTGGCGCTTTGTTTTCTTCTTCCGAAATGCCATTCAATAAAATTTGTGCGTATCTAGAATTTGGATATTTTCTAATAATTTCAGCTTTCATTGCAGCTGCTTTTTCTAAATCGGTAATT
>JAYVBR010000580.1:0-11511 GCA_043750395.1 Bacteroidota bacterium
TAGAATAACTTATACAGAATCAAAAAAGTCCCAATTTCTAGTTTTGAAATTGGGACTTTTTTTATATTGATGTACTTTATTTTTTAGTTCGATAAGGAAAACTTCTTGCACATTGATTGCCATATTGTTGTAAAACATCATCAGATAAATTATCGATAGTAAGGTCAAAATCTTTAAAAGAATTCCATAAAACAAATCCGTCTTTAGAATCGTTAAGGCTCGAATTCAATTTCATTACTCCAGACCTAATTGTTCTAGCTGCGCCTGTATTTGCATCAGGTCCTTTTAAAACATCAAGAATCTGAATGCCTACATTGGCAATTCCCATAATTTTTTCATCAATCATAATTTCTTTTTCGACCCTGTTAATAACAACTGCATCGACATTTAGAATTTTAGACAATTCTTCGGGAGTTTTATCGAGCAAATCTTTGGTTTCGATTTTATTCTTTTTTAGTATATCGTTAGTACGAATAACATCTTGAAAATTTATAGTTATTGGGTCTTTCTTGGTTTTCTCATTTAATAATCGTTGGTACAAATGTTTTTGTAAAGTGTAACTTTCGGTTTGCATTTGCGCACTTTTATCATTATTCAAAACGATACTTCCGGTTCTTGGATTAGTATATTGAATAACAGGTGGCAAAATAGCAACCATTTTATGATTGGCAGTTCGCGCTAAAAACTCTGGCGATTCGAATTTTTGAACTCCGCAAGATGTAAAAAAAATAGCTAAAAAAACTAATGATTTAATTGATGTAATTGATTTCATTTTATTTCTATTTATTTAAAAAAATTAATTTACTAATTCAATAGCGTGTTTGGCAACAATTCCAAAATTATATCCTTGCGCTTCGTCGTAACCTGCATAATTTACTGCAATTAAATTGCCGCATTCATTAAAAACTGGCGAACCACTGGCGCCGTGAGTCGAAGTAACATTGTATTGCAAACTTACACCATCTGATTCTTTATTTATTTGACCTTCATAGACTTGTACTTTTATTCCTTTTCGAGTATTCGCCAAAGTCATTCCCATTGGGTAACCAATAAGTACAGCATTTGTGCCTGGTTTTATTGACATATCGTCGCTAATTGCTTCATTCAAATTGATAACATTCGAAACTGAATCGGGTAATTGTTTTGAGTCTAATTGCAAAACTGCAACATCAACTTCGTCATCACTTGCAACTTTTATCACTTTGCATGGTAACCATTCATCGTTAGATCCGTGCAACGCAATGCTAATTTTAATCGAAATTCCTTTTACTTGGATATCGTCCATATTTACATATTTAATTTCAGCAACTTCAGTTGGAGCAGTTTCTATTTCAATCTCTTGTGAATCAGTATTTGTTAATGTTGAGTCATTTATAATTTTATCAGCAACCGCTTCTGCTTCTGGATTTAATTCTTTTCTGGCTTCATAACTTTCGCCGTCTTCATAATCGCCTTCTTCGTCATTATAAATATTCCAATTGGCATCTAAATAATTTTTATATTGGTTTTCTTGAATTGAATCGGGTAAAATTTGCGAAATTCGTTCTTTAATATATGATTCTGAGTTTCCTTTAATATCGCTGGCATTCCAAGGTTCTGCAACGTGGTGGTTGGTCACAATTTTGCCATCTTGACTTACAAAAAAACCTGTTCCATTAACAGTTCTTTCTTCATTTCCTGAACCCGATGCTGAAATTATGAATGGTTTCGAGCCTTTAATCGAAACTTCATAAGCATAAGTATGTTCGACCAAAACAACAGCATCTTTGTATTTTTCGTAAATTTCACTTCGGTTTTTCAGACAAACAATTTCTTTTTTATTAAAATGTTTCAATATTTTAGGAACTGCAAATATTCCAACAGCTACCAAACCTATAAATAAACCAATTTTTATTTTTTTATTTCTAGAATTTTTTGCTTGTTGAGCAATTTTGTTTTCAAGATTTTGTTGCGCATTGTTAGTATTTTCAGTCATAAATTAACAATTTAATTTTTTTATAAAAATAGTATATTTTAACAAATCAAAGTTAAAAACTTAATTAAATTTTAGCAATTATTTTGCCAAACCATAAAATAAATCCAGCAACAATAAGTCCAAAATAAGATAAAAATCGTGTGCATAATGGTTTCGAACAGTTTGCCACGCCATAATTTTGATGAATAAACAAAAAATTGAAATAATAATCTAATGAACCAAAAAACCAATAATCCGAGGCATAAGTTTTTTCCTAAAATGCTATTAATTAATTCGTTTGTACAAAAAATATTCAATAACCCAATTCCAAAAACAACCAATGCTACAAAAAAAGTGTGTACTTCCATCATTTGTTTGTTGATTAAACTCAATTGAGACAAATCTTGTTTCCAATGGAAATATTTTGGAAAAAATGCGTGAGCAATTGCCAAGAATACAAGCAAATAACCAAGAATTTTAAGATGGATTTCCATTTTTTTCGATGATAAAAAGTGATGTAAAAATAGTTAATTTATGTTCTGAACTAATTTTTAAATTCGATTTTTCGATGTCGTTTAACCAAGTTTTTTTGGAATAAAAATGAAAAAATCCGATGTTAAAAGCTAAAAAATTTGGTAAATCTCGAAGATGTTCGATTAAGATAATTTTTCCATTATTATCTAAAATTCTGTTTAATTCTTTAAAAAAAGTATTTCTATCGTTAGATTTTCGAATTTCGTGCGCTGCAAATATCAAAAAAATTAATTCTGAAAATTCGTCTTTTATTGGTAAATCATAAAAACTTACCTTTTTAGTGTTTTTATAAGCTGGATATGCTTTTCTGGCTCGTTCGATTGCCATTTCGGTATTAAAATTCGAATCATAAAAATCTAAAACTTTCAGATTTCCGTTTGGGAATTTATTTTCAATAATTGCAGAAGTTTCATCAAATCCAGCGTTGATATTGATTATGTTTTTTCGTTTTTCAACATCAATAAATTCAAGCCATTTTAAGGAATAAAATTCTTTGAAATCATAAATATAATAAGAAATAAAAAGAGAAATAAAAACCGAATAAAAAATTAAAATTAAAATGATTTTAAAAAACAATCGAGCATTTGAAACCGCATATGTTGAAAATAAAAATGAAAAAATAAAAAGTAATAACGCCATCAAATAAAAATGCCAATTGAATCGTACAATGTTAAAAACGCCTTGAAAAGGTTTTCTTTTTATGACTTTTTCCATTGTTCAATTTTTCCTTTTTTCCAATAATATGGAATATTTTCTATGATAAAAGCATTGGATAATTGCACACTAGAAAAATTGTAATCTTTAAAAAAATCAATTTTAAATGATTCAACTTCAATAGGTTTTGGAATCCAGTTTTGGCGAACGCCTTCAATAATTAAAACTTCGTTTTTTTGTTTATTGAGAGTAAATGTAAAAGGCAATGGGCCTGCAAATCGTCTGGCAGTTTTCCAATCTTCGAATACAGAATTTATTGGTAAATTTGCATTTTCATTATTATTCAAAATGATTTCAAAACCTGATTTTTCGGATTTTATTTTTAATAAATTATTTTCATTTTCAAATAAAATATCAGTAGTTTTATAATTATAATGAGAAAAAATATTACCAAAAAATGTCATTTTAGACTTGTTGGTTTCTGACTTCAAGATATACAAACCTCTTAATTTTTTTCCTCGATTGTCAACATATTTGACAAAAACGCGATAGCCAACCAAATTGAAGTCATCGCCCAAAAACTCAGGAAAACCTTTTGGACGAAGATTTTTAGTAGCAACCAATGCAACTGCTATAAAAGCATATTTATCATTGAAAAGATCAAGTTCTAAACATTCAGGAATTAAATTTTCAAGTTCGTTTTTAGGAATTACAAATGTTAAAACAATCGATTTTTCGAATGTAGTTTCTACGGCAAATGGATGGTTTTTTAATGAAAACATTTATTTTAAATTTTTAAACTCATTCCAATAAATTAAATAGCAAAAAGCAATTGCAACTAAAATATTAAATCTTCCGAAAAGTAATAAATCAGGAACCAATGCAAATTCTAAAAAATTCATTGTCAAAATTATCAAAATCTGAAAAATTGCGCAAAATCTTGATTTGATATTACTTAAAATCCATAAAAACATCAAACATTCTAGAATTCCAATGGTTCTTGTTAGCAACAATTCAAATAATCCACCAAGAATTTGACCCACAATTTCTTGATGTCTTGGAACGAAGTTTAATATTTTGCAAAACAATCCGTTAGCAAGCCAAACTAATGCAATAAAAATTGTTATTGTTTTCTTCATTTATCGTTTCAAACTAAAATGACCTTTGGCAATTCGACCATCTTCGAGTTCGACAACGTACCAATAATCGTTTGAGAATAATAATTCGTTGTTTAATTTTCCGTCCCAACCTTGATTGAAAGTATCAAACTTGGTAATTAATTGTCCAAATCGATCAAAAATTGTAACTTTCGAATTGTAATTATTGGTCAAACTTGTCCCTTTTATGTTCCAAAAATCGTTGACTCCGTCGCCATTGGGAGTAAAAAATTTGGGTGCTCCAATAATGTAAATTGTTTGTTTTACAATTCCACATTTATTTTTATCGTTAACATAAACTTCGTGCGCTCCAAATGAAATATTATCAAAAACAGTTGAATCTTGAAAAGGACCATTTGGCAAATCAAGGCTGTATTCGTAATTGCCAATTCCAGTTACATTTACTGTTGCTGTTGCATTTTCGTTTAAATCTTCGATTGTTGGTGGCGACAAAATTGCAGTTTCTGACGCTGTAACAGTTATTGTTCTAATTCGAGAACAAGTTGTTAATTTATTTTTTACTTCGACGGTGTAAATTCCTGATTGATTAATGCTTAAAGTTGCATTTGTATTCGCTAAAATTGTATTGTCTTTTGACCAAATATAGGTGTAATCATTTACTGATGTTCCATCATTAATTCCAGCTGTTAATATTTGAAAAACATTTGGCAAATTTAAACAAACTTGATATTTATCAGTTGTTTTTATTTTAGGTAATTTATTGACATTCAGAGTTATATAATCTCCAAATCCGAAACAAGCATTGTTTAAAGTATTTTCGATTCGAACCCAAATTTTTTGAGTATTTAGAAAACCAATATTTCTGTAACTAGAAATATTTGTAATTATTAATGAGTTTCCAGATGCGTCAAATTCTTGAAGTGCATCTGTTTTGGTTTTATAAAATTTAATTGTATAATCGTTTGGATTTATTAATAAAGCATTGATTTCGTTGACAACTGAACTAAAATTGAAACTAGAAATTCCGTCGTTATCATCATTAATTGAGTCAATATAATCATCGCAAACCTCAAAAACTTTAGAATAAGTTGATAAATTTATTGGCGGAATCGAAACTACTAAATTCAATTGAACTACCGAAAAACAAGTTTTATCATTTGTAACCCGAACCCAAACTGAACCTGAACCTGATGTATAAGTCAATGGATTTGATATTTTAACTAATATATCAGTAGAATCAGCAATTGCTCCAGCTTCGGTTTTAAAAAAAGTAAAATCTTCGATGATTGCATTTACAGATAGTGAACTGTTTTTTTCATTCAAATTGAATGTCGAAATTCCATCGAAATCGTCGTCACATTGAATTAATGTTGCAGTTGATAGCACTGGCAAAGCATTTACTTTTAAGTTTACAACATCAGAAAATTTACCACAAGTATTGTTGGTTTTGGTCATATAAACTCGGTATTTGTAGTCGTTAAATCCAAATGGAATTGTTGTAATTGTTAAAGTATTGGTAGCAACACCAGAATAGTTAATGTCATTCGATAAATTACTAAATGTCAAGCCATTATCAACAGAAAATTGCCATTGATAGCTGTTTACAAAATTGGTAACAATAGAAAAAGTTGTATTTAATAATTTACATTTTTCGGAACTTGCTGGTTGCGTTGTGATTGTTATAATTCCAGGAATTAAGTAATTTAGTGCAGGATTTGTATAACCAATTCCGGAAGTTACTTTTCCTTTTGAATCTATATTTACTTGAGTATCGCCTAAATAACCATCTTTGTTAGGATCTAAAAATCCAGCCTCGATAACGTCAAAACAGTCGTCTTCATCGGAATCTAAATCTACATAATCTGGTAATAAATCGATGTCAGTTTTTCGAATTAAATAATTTAAAATGCCATTATCAACGGCTGTTTCTAATGAATTTGACAAACCATTTGTACCAAAACTTGCAATATTTCCATCGACAATTCCGTCTAGATTTGTATCAATTGCATTGTTTCCTGATTCTACTAAATCATAAATTCCGTCGTTGTCCGAATCTATATCTATGAAATTAAAAATGCCGTCATTATCAAAATCTGATGGCGAAACAACAGCATCGTAAGCATCGTCAACACCATTAAAGTTAGCATCTAAATTGCTTTTAGATATATTATTTTGATTGACAAATTCAATATTATCTGTTATTCCATCATTGTCTGAATCTAAATCTAATTGGTCAATTACTCCATCAGCATCTGAATCTCTTGGAACACAAGTTGCTAACAATGAGAAAGTTGCACGATTAATTGACGTTTCTGATAAATTTTCTTGAGTTATTGCAAATGAATTTACTAAATGTCCACGGAAACTAAAATTTCCTGTCCCAGCTGCTAACGGTGTCGAACTATTCAATCTAAATCTTATTTCAAAAGATGAAAATCGGGTTACGCCACTTTCGTAAATGCCATCATAATTGGTATCTATCAATAATTGATTGGTTGGATTTAAAACTGTAATTGTTGAATTTTTATCAGAATTTGCAATAAAATTTGAATTAGAATTCATTAAATCAGAACCATTTGCTACGGCTGGATATTGCAACGAAACCGAAATCGGATTTAAAAAAGTCAATTCATATTTTACTTTATTTTTTTTGCCAACAGGAACTTGTGTTACAAAACTATTTACATTTCCTGTAAAAGTTCCAATTGGAGTTGCTGTTCCAGAATTTGTGATTTTTCCTATAAATGAATTAGAATAAGTTCCAGAATTGATATTTCCAGCCAAACGATTGCTTGTATTTATAATTTCGTCAACATAAGATTCAGAACAATTTGGAATTCCATCATTGTCTAAATCAAGGTCAATATTATCATTGGCTCCATCATTGTCCGAATCTTGTGTACAAACACTAATTGGAATTTCGAATGATTTATATATTTGAGTTGCGCCACAAGCATTAATTGTACCTTCGGAATAATAATAACCAGGAGCTGTAGGAATAATAAAAGTTGTTCCAGGAAAAGGCAAACCATCTTGAAACCAATTAAAAGCATCAAAAGCCGAAATAGAGTTGACTTCAAGTTTTACATTTGGAATACAGCCAGATTGCGAAGCTGTTAAATTGCTAAATGTTATTTCAGGATTGAACGTAAAACCAGAATAGAATCCGCCATAAGTGGCTGCTCCGCTAGAACCATAATAAGACAAGTACAAAGAATTAGTTGAAAATGCAGACACATTACCTTTTAATCCGCCAAGCGTATATGTAACATAATCGGAATTTCCTGTAACATTATTTGGGCCACTAATACTAATTCCAGATTGACTTGCTAAAGCTAATAAAGAATAATTTACACCATTTACCACGAAATTTAATATAGATCCTACTTTGGTCACTAAACATATAGTGGCAGTAAAATTTTTCAACTGACCAATTTCGTTTATCAGCGGAATATTGTCAATTTTTTTTGGTGTAGCACAATTTAAAGGTGGAACAAAATGCATATTTTGATTGGCGTCGCTAAGAGTTCCACCAAGTCCTTGATAGGCAAATACTTTTTCAGATGTTTTTACATATAAATTTTTAGTTATTGGATTATAGTCGTTGCCTGACAAAGCCAAATATTGTCCAGCTTGTAGTGTTGTTGTAGGGGTATTACTGCCGTTTAAATATACCAAAGTATTTGGTTTATCAGCTACTATTAAAGGGCTTTCTGTCAAATTATTTCCTCCACCACGAATAAAAATATATTCGGTTCCTGTTCTATTTTCAGGTACTATTTGATCCATACCTATGTCAATATTATTGATAATGGTTCCATTTGAACCAACAAATGAACCACAATTAACCACAATATCTTTATTCGAGGTAATTAGCGCACCAATCAATCCGTCTTTATTGGCTTCATTTGGACCTTCGACAGCAATTGCAAAACTTTCTCCTTGATTGAGAATAACATTTGCTGGATTGTTTCCAACTGCAATATTATTAATTAAGATTACACCAGTTTTTATGTCGTTAAACGCTATTATGGTATTATTTTCGGTTGCTAAAATAGTTGCAAATGTAAAATGAATATTGCTTGTTGTTGCAATTCCAGTATTTCTCAAAGCTCCAATTCTAAATCTTTGTCCAAGAGCTACCGAACCTTTCGAAACAATGCTTCCAGCCTGATTATTGCCAACCGAAGCAATCATTCTAATGCAAGCATAAACCAAATCATCGGCTTCAACAATGTAACCTTTATTGGTCATTACTTGATTTACATTGCCTTGATCTATTAAAATTTGGGTATTTTCACCAAATCCAATAAAATAAACATAAGGATTATTTCTCGAAACAGTTCCTGCGAATGCTACAGCTCCGTTATTTAATTTTACTGTAAAATTTATTGGAGTTATGCTTGGACAAGAAATATACAAGTATTGATTTTGAACAGGCTGATCGGTGCAGTGTGCAACTGGAGGCAAATAATGTACTTTGCTAAACTGCGAATAAGCAGTTATTGAAAGTATTAAAAATAATATAGAAATTGTATTTTTCATAGGGTATAAACAATCATAAAAGTAGCTTATTATCTTTTAAGTGCAAAATGATTTTTTATTATTCGATTATTATCTAACAAAATTGTAAACCAATAGTCATCGGCTTGAAGTAATTGTTGGTTCAAAGTACCGTTCCAACCATTAGAATTATTGTCAAATTGATATAATAATTTACCAAATCGATTGTAAATTGTGATTAATGCACTTTTATTTAAATTATTAATTTTCCAAGTATCGTTAATTCCATCATTGTTTGGCGTGAAATATTTAGGAAAATCTAACACATACACTATTTCTGAAACAACATCATTGCATTTGTTTTTATCGCGAATGGTTATAAAATATTCGCCAATTGCAACATTAGTAAATAATGCATTATTTTGAAAATTAATACCGTCAAGCGAAAATTCGTAGTTTCCAATTCCTGAATAATTGACTAAAATTGAATTTTCATTATCGTTAAAATCGTTGACTTCGATTGAATTTATGGTTGCTGATTCAGAATTTCGAACATCGAACGTTTTTATTATCGAACAATTATCTTGATTGGTTACTTTTACTGTAAAAATTTCATTTGAAGAAACATTTATAAAATTATCAGTAATATTGCCGTTACTCCAAACATAAGAAAAACCAGATTGAACCTCAAGTTTAATTGTTTTATTTGGGCAAATAAATTTTATTTCGTCTTGAAATAGGTTTTTGTCAAATGTTAAAACATTCAAAATTATTTTTACAATTCCGTAACAGTCAGAACCGTTTAGAATTCGTCCATAAAATATTTGTTGGTTTGGAATTGTATTTGTGTATAAATTTAAAATTGAATTGGCTTGCAAAATCGCATCGTTTTTTGTTAAATAATATTTTATAGTAGTTGCTCCAACTGGAAAAAATGGAGCTAAAACAGGCGTAACTTTTAAATCAAAATTAGTTGTTGTTTTTCCGTCTTGAGTTGCATCTGAATCGCAAACGTTTATAGTTTGGTCAGTAATTGAATTATTTGAAATCTTTAATGTTATTTTAGCAATCGTTTCGCAACCAAAATCATTTGCAACTTTGGCATAAATTGTTTGAGTATTGCCAACAATGTTTTGATAATTCGATGTGTTTGCATTTGTAATAGTAATTGTTGCATTTGGATCTTCGAAATAATTTACAACATTTAATGGAGATAATAAAGGATTGTTTCCAGAATCACTTCGAATAAAATCGTCAAGTTGTTTTAAATTGAATATTGATTTCCCGTCTAAATCATCATCACATTGAATTAAAGTTGCATTTTTTAGAATTGGTTTTGCAGTATATTCTATTTCAATTTCGTCATTTGATGAACAAGAAGCATTTATTCTTACTTCGACTCTATATTTTCCTGAACTAAAAACTTCGTAAGTTGGGCTTGTTATTGGCAATGCAGTATTCGAATCGACAATTTGAACATTATTTTTAAACCATTTGTAAGTTGCTCCAGCCAAGGTTGCATCTAAAAGATATTTTTCGCCGTCGCAAATGGCAGTTTTATTAGAAATTAGTTTGTCTTTTCCTAAATCGGTACCAATTTTGAAACTTCCGCCTGCTAGAAATATTGCAGAATCGTAACGCACATTTTCGTGGTCGGCAATTACTAATTTTATATGATAATTTGTTCCAGGAATTACATTTGCAGAAGCGGTTAAAACTTTGGTTTGACCATTGAGATTTATTGGCGCATTGACATTGTTATAAGTATCGAAATAGTTTTCGTTGATTGCAGGACAACCATTATTTCCTGTAATTAACGGGTGCACGCTTGTAACCAAAACTGGCGATGTTGTTCCTGGAATAATTGCTAAATTTTGATAAGGAGTTGTTGACCCAACCGGTTTCAATAAAAATGCAAACGCATCAGAATAGCGACAAGGTGCTGAGCCTTGGTATTCTTCGGAAGCAAATAAATAATCAAAACTTATTTTTGAAGTTAATGGTACAAAATCGAATTCTAAAACTGTGGCATTAAAAGTGTTTGTAAATCCAACTGCTGTTTCTAAGTCTTGATCACCACCCCAAGATGTAGCACCTTCATCTATTAAATTATCATTTGGTCCAGCAGATCTATTGGCTCTTGCAGTACTAAGAACAACTCCATTTGTAAAAGGAAAACTACTTATTCCAGCCGAAAAATAAGCATAACTTTTTTCTGAACCGCTTATTAAATCTCCTGTAACTGTCCAATTTGATGTATTTGCACAAGGCGAATTAATGAGTACATTTTTAACAAGACTTTCGGCTGTGTACGTATCATCAATCTGAATAAACTGAGCATTTACATTTATTGAAACGCAATTTGTAAATAAAAAAATAAGTAAAATTCTGTAAACTTTCATAGTTTGCAAATATACTACAAATCTCTTTTTTCTAATAATTTAAATGATGCAAATACAAAAATAAATGTCCAAACTAATACGATTAAAATTGACGAAAAATGAACTGAATAATCAACATCAGTGCCAACGCCTAGCTTCTCGCCAGCTTCTTTGATTAACGATAATCTCGATGATGGATTGACAATTAAATTAGACATTGCTTCTAAAGGAAAAAATTGAAAAAGGGTATCTATTTTTTCACTTCTGTTGAAAATTTCGTATTTTAAAATTCCGTAAAGTATTTTTTCGAAGAAATACCACATAAATAAAAATCCTAAGGCAAACGCTGAACGTTTTATTAAAATTC